>JALDXP010000018.1:0-19741 GCA_032154885.1 Actinomycetota bacterium | reverse complement strand
CCAGGTCCCTCCATGGGTCAACACCCGGTCACCGACCGGGTGTTGACTCTGGGTTCGAATCACAACAGGAGGCGACATGGCGGATGACGGCGGGTTCACCGAGAAGTTCGAGACGTTCTCTCAACGTGTCACGCATGCGGTAGGGAGACCATGGGCATTTTTCATCGCGCTGCTCGTGATCATCGTCTGGGCGGTCACCGGGCCACTATTCGGATTCGGGGACACCTGGCAACTAGTCATCAACACGGGAACCACCATCGTCACCTTCCTGATGGTGTTCCTCATCCAGCAGACTCAGAACAAGGACGGCAAGGCGATGGAGCTCAAGCTCAATGAGCTCGTGGCGGCGACCAAGGGCGCGAGCAATCGTCTGATCGACGTGGAGGCACTCAGCGAGGACGAACTCGATGTCCTCCACGGCTACTACCGACAACTGGTGGAACTCTCGCAGCGAGACCATGTCCTGACCGAATCCCATTCACTCGAGGAAGCGGAGCGGCTCCACGGCGAGAAGGGTGGCGGGTGACGACGTCGCAGAGCACCGCAGAGGTGATCCTCGCCGCCATCACGGAGGCGGTAGCTCCGGGCAGATCCCTGAAGGACGTCCTGACCAAGCTGGCGGAGACTGCGAAGGAGATCTCCGGCGCCTCGTACGCGGCAATCGGGATCCCCGAACCGGAAGGAGACGCCTTCTCTGCCTTCATCCACGTAGGCATGAGCGACGAGCTGGTGGCCGAGATGGGTCCGCTGCCACGAACCCACGGGATGCTCGACGCGATGCTCCACGACCCGGAGCCGCTCCGTCTCCCCGACATCAAGCAGGATCGTCGCTTCCGAGGGTGGTGGCCGCGCGCCCATCCCCTGATGAGCTCATTCCTCGGGGTCCCGATCGTGAGCGGGGACGAGGTGATCGGGGCCTTCTACCTGACCGACAAGATCGGTGCGGCCGAATTCACCGATGAGGACCAGGCCGGTATTTCCCTGCTCGCGTTCCACGCCGCAGCCGCCATCGAGGCCGCCGAGATGTTCGAGGACTCGCGGACACTTGCGATGTCAGAGGAGCGTGAACGGCTGGCTCGCGAGCTGCACGACGCTCTGAACCAGTCTCTGTTCAGCCTGACGCTCACCGCCAAAGCCGCCTCGAGACACCTGGCCACCGATCCCGACCGTGCGGCACAGGAGCTGAATGAGATCGCATCGCTCACCCGGCAGGCGATGGCCGAGCTTCGGGCGGTCGTGGAAGGGCTGAGGACTCCCGATGTCGACCGGGATGGCCTGCTCCCGGCGATACGAAGCCTGGCCGATCTGCTGAGCCGGGTGCATCACATCGAGATCGAAGTCGTGGCCGATGGGGAACCGGGGTTGGAGGGCAGGGCCGAGCATGAGGTGTTCCGAATCGTCCAGGAGGCGCTCACCAACGCCGTGCGGCACTCCCGGGCGGCGAAGGTCACAGTGACGGTCGCCAACGGCGATGAGTTGGCCGTCACGATCCGCGACGACGGCCAGGGCTTCGAGCCCGATACCCGCATGAACCGCGGGCGGCGATTGGGGCTCACCTCGATGCGGGAGCGCGCTTCGGTAATCGGGGGCCGCCTGACCATCGACTCTTCGCCCAACGAGGGAGCCACCGTTCGTCTGGAGGTCCCGAGTTGAGCCAGGTAGTCAGAGTCATGATCGTCGACGACCACCCTGTCGTTCGCAAGGGTCTCCGCGCCTTTCTCGAGACCCAGCCGGGCATGGAGGTCGTAGGCGAGGCCGCCGATGGCAAGGAGGCGATGCGCGAGCTGGCAACCGGTGAGCCCGATCTGGTCCTTCTCGATCTCCATCTGCCCGATGCTTCAGGTTCAGAGCTGATCCCGGAGATGAGAAAGTGGAATCCCGACGTGAAGGTGCTGGTGCTGACCGGTTTCGCCGACCGGCGCGAAGTGGTGCCAGCGATTCGGGCCGGTGCCGACGGCTACCTGCTCAAGGACACCGACCCCGACCAGCTGGCCGACGCCATCAGAGAGCTGGCAAGTGGCCGGACCGTGTACGCCCAGGAAGCGGCGGCCGCATTGTCCGCCTTCGTGTCGGGAGGCGATCCCCATGAGGCTCTGTCCGACCTCACCGCTCGGGAGCGTGAGGTGCTGGCAGGTCTCGGCCAGGGGTGGTCCAATGCCCGGCTCGCCGAGGAGCTGTTCGTGTCCGAGAAGACCGTCAAGACCCATGTCTCCGCCGTCCTTCGCAAGCTCGGCCTCGACGACCGCACCCAAGCGGCCCTTTTCGCGGTGAAGAGCGGGCTTGTCGACACCTGACACTCTCGGTCCCGAGTCGTAGGGCGAATCGGGCCGCGGACCGATGCCTGGGAGCAGGGCCACTCGTACCTTTGGGGCATGAGCACGGCAATCGTGACCGGCGCATCGCGTGGGTTTGGGCTCGCCCTGGCCATAGAGCTGGCACGCGCCGGCTGGAACATGGTGATCGACGCCCGGGACGGATCCGACCTTGAACGGGCTTCCGCTGCCATCGATGACGCCGGATCAGGCGCCGTCGTCGCCATCACCGGCGATGTCACCGACCCAGACCACGCTGCCCGTCTGGTGGCTGCTGCGATCGAAGGCGGCAGCTTCTCGCTGCTGGTCAACAATGCCAGCATGCTCGGGCCCAGCCCGCAGCCGCATCTGGCCGACTACCCGATCGACGTCTTGGAGCAGGTCTTCGCCACCAATCTCCTGGCGCCGCTGCAGCTCATCCAGCTCTCTTTGCCACACCTCCGCCAAGTCGGCGGGACGGTGGTGAACGTCACATCCGATGCTGCCATCCAGGGCTACGAAGGGTGGGGCGGGTACGGGGCCTCGAAGGCCGGCCTGGAACAGCTCTCCAACGTCCTCGCCGCCGAGGAACCGGCCATCACCGTCTACTGGCTCGACCCCGGCGACATGAACACGAGGATGCACCAGGAGGCATTCCCGGGTGAGGACATCTCGGACCGGCCGTTACCCGAGACAAGGGTCCCGGCGCTCCTCCAACTCCTCGACGAACCGCATCCCAGCGGTCGCTATGAGGCAGGCGACCTCCTCATCGAGAGGACCGCACGATGACTGCACCGGCGGCCCTGAGACCGGCTGACATCCTCGACGGATTCGCGGTGCCACCCGAGTTGGAGGCAACGAGACCCCCCGAGACCCGCGGCATCCGTCGTGACCAGGTCCGCCTCATGGTGACCGACGCAGACGGGATCCGGCACCGTGTATTTCGGGATCTGCCCCATGAGCTGAGATCGGGTGACCTGGTCGTGGTCAACAATTCAGCCACGCTGCCGGCGTCGGTCGTCATCGATGGCGATCTCGTCGTCCACTTCTCGACCGTGCTCCCAGGAGGTCTCCACGTCGTCGAGTTGCGCAGGCTGTCCGGGGCCAACTCGCTTCCTCACGAGAACCCGCGAGCCGGGACATTGACACTCCCCGGAGGCGGGGTGATCGAGCTGCTAACCACTTATCCGGCGGGCGTTCCGGGCCGCCGGCTCTGGGTGGCCACCGCCGACCTCGGCCGACCCCTCGTCGACTACCTGGAGACCTGGGGTCGCCCCATCCGCTACCGGCACACCGATGGGCCCTACCCGCTGGAGGCCTACCAGACGATCTTCGCCCGGGTTCCGGGGTCGGCGGAGATGCCCAGTGCCGGAAGACCCTTCACGGACCACTTGATAACGGCGCTGACCACCGCAGGCGTCGCAGTGGCCCCTCTGACCCTGCACACGGGCGTCTCCTCACTCGAAGAGGGTGAGGAGCCCTATCCGGAGTGGTTCGCGATTCCAGAGCCCACCGCGGCGCTGGTCAATCAAACCCGGGCCAACAAGGGCCGCGTGGTCGCCGTGGGCACCACCGTGGTTCGGGCCCTGGAGACGACCGTGGACTCGAAGGGCCACTCACACCCCGGGAAGACGTGGACCGATCTCGTCATTCGGGCCGACCACTCCCTCGGCGTCGTCGACGGGCTCATCACCGGATGGCACGAGCCGGAGTCGACGCATCTCGACCTGCTGGAGGCCGTAGCCGGGCGACGCCTCCTCGCCGAGAGCTATCGAAGCGCTCTCGAACATGGGTACCTCTGGCACGAATTCGGCGACAGCCATCTGATCCTGCCCGACTAGACCTCACCGAGGACCCAACGCAACCCATCCCTGGCGGATACGGTCGTCGAACCGTCGGCCACCGCACCGAGCGCTCCCCGCCAGGCGCCCGCCAGTGCCGGGGCGGCGCCTTCGCCTTCGGATGGCAGCAAGGGGACGATGGCCAGTGAGATGGCGTCGCCCTCCGGATCGAGTGCCGGCTCGGAGAGGATCCGGGCGACTCCGAATCGAAGCGCTGCATCGAATGCCACCAATAGCGCCGTCGCCACCGCAGCCCTACCCGTGGATCCCACCGCCGCGGCCGCCCCCTCCATGCGCTCCGTCATCCGCCGCTCCATCTCCTCTCGAATCACCACGTAGAGACCTTCCTTCGACCCGAAGTGGTGATACAGCGAACCTGTGGTCACCTCCGCGTCTCGGGCGATGTCAATGACATTCACCGCATCCCTGCCTACGGACTCGAAACGTCGCGTCGCCGCCTCGATCAGTCGGGCCGGTGCAGAGCCAGGGATGGGCACGGGGTAAGGCATGGACCCACCATAATCGGTTGACGGTCAGACGTAACTACTTTATGCTCGCCCGATGAGACTCACATACCTCTATCACCCGGTGTCGGACTTGAAGCAAGCGGTGGCCTTCTATCGGGACGTGGTGGGCTGGGATGAGGCTTGGCGAATGGGTGACGACACGGCCGCAATGCAGATCCCCGGATCAGAAGTGCTGTTGATGCTGGATGTGACACCCGACGACGCCGGGCCCAGCGGTTTCTTCGAGGTCGACGATGTCGACGAGTTCTGGCAGGCCCTGCCGGAGTCGGTAACCAAGGTCACACCTCCGCAGGACCTCGACCCGATTCGCTTTGCAGCTGTCGCCGACCCTGGCGGCAACCTCATCCGTCTCTTCACCGAGCTCGAAACGAGCAGCTGAACCAGATGCCTCAGCCGGTGGCGGCCTCGCTCCCGATCCGGGCAAAGGGCTCGGTGGAAAAGACCACTTCGATCGGCACCTCGAAATACTCGGCGATCCTTAGCGCCAGGAAGAGGCTCGGGCTGTATTCCCCCCGTTCCAGATAGCCGATCGTCTGATAGTGGACCCCCAGGGCCTCGCTGAGCTGGCGACGGGAGACCCCGCGCTCTGCCCGAAGCATGGCGATCCGGTTGTGAACAGTGTCGGTCATCTGACCCACTGAATGGCCTGCTCCTTGGCTGCCTCCACCTGGGAGCCCGACTGGCGTCGCGCCATCCTGCGAATCACCACGGGAGCGATGAGACTGCCAACCACCGCCCAGGTCGAGAGCACGAGCACCGTCTCCACCGTTCGCCACGAGCCCCCGATCTCGAGAGCCGCAGCGGCCTCGGGCAAAAAGGCCGACCTCATCCCGAGCCCGACCCAGTACATCGGGAAGATCTGCGCAACGGTCTGAACCCAGCCCCACAGGTCCTGGATCGGGAAGAAGATCCCGGAGATACCGACCAGGACCAGCACCGGGAACATGCCCCAAGTGCCCACTTTCTGGACGCTCGGCGCGAGCGATCCGATGATGATGCCTATCGGAAGTGTTGCCCAGAGCCCGAGCAAGGTGACCCATGCCACGGTGGTCCAACCCTTTGCCCCGTTCTGCATCAGCCCGTCGAAGAGCAGCGCCGCCGGAATCAGGATGATCAGAAAGGAGGGGAGGATGCTGAGGACATTGAGCACCACATGCCCGGTCACATGGCCCACGACACCATGGGGCACGGCTTTGGCCCGGAGCAGTGTCCCGTCCTCGCGCTCCATGGCCAGGGCATAGGCGGGGCCGATTATCAGGCTGAAGACCAGGAGAGCCCCCAGCATGCTGGGCAGCACCACCGTCGGATACGACAGGTTGGTCCCCTCGATCTCGGTGTTGCGATTGAACCAGAGGTAGGCGAGGACCAATACGGACATGAACACGTAGAAACCCTGGTCTTGCGGGCTCTGCAGACTCAACTTGAACTCTGTCCACCCGCGGTCGAAACCCGACCGGATTGCATTGGTGGTCGGATTCATCGGCCGACCTCCTCGAAGGCAGTCGCCCCCGGCGCGCCCTCACCCGACTCGAACTGCTGAACCATGGTGATGTACGTGTCCTCCAACGTGGCGCGGCGAACCTCGAGGTCGGAGATGTCCTCGTATTGGCCCAACAGCTCTCGGACGAAAGCAGTGGGCTCAGGGGTGGCATGAACGAACTGCTCGCCATCTCGGGTCCAGCGCACCTGAGCCTCACGGTTCATCATCCGTGCCAGCTGGTCGGCACTCCCGTCGGCCACGATCCGACCCGCCGCCAGGATCAGGATGCGGTCGGCCAGTTTCTCCGCCTCGTCGAGGTCATGGGTGGTGAGGAGGACTGTCGTGTCCTCGAGATCGGTGAGACGATGGATCAGGTCGTGGAAGTCACGGCGCGCCTGAGGGTCGAAACCTGCAGTCGGCTCGTCGAGAAAGAGAAGCTCGGGGCGCCCGATGATCCCCACCGCGACGTCGAGGCGGCGCCGCTCGCCTCCGGAGAGGGTGCGGATCTTCTGGTCGGCATGCTCCTCGATCCCGACCAGCTTGATCAGTTGGTCGACGTCGTAGGGACGCTCTCGCGTCGGGGTCGAGTAGGGGGAGTAGTACCGGCCCAGATAGTGGAGCAGCAGCCGCGGTGTCCAACGGGGATGGTCGCGCCAGGACTGGAGCACCACTCCGACCCGCGCCCTCCAGTCTTCGTCGGCCTGAGCGGGATCGACCCCGAGGACCGACACCTCTCCGTCGGAGCGGAGTCTGAAACCTTCCAGGATCTCGATGGTTGTGGTCTTGCCGGCGCCGTTGGGCCCGAGCAGGGTCACCACCTCTCCACGTCTGATTTCGAAATCGACCCCGTCGAGCACGTCGTTGGACCCGTATCGCATTCGGAGGTTGTGTACCTCGACCACAGTGTTGCCGATACGATCTGTCATGGATGCTGATCTTCCGTACTGACTGAGCTATGGAACATAGCAGGGATGCTACGTCGGCGGCAAGTTGATCTTTCAGGAGAACTTGGTGGTAGGTCTCGCCTGAAGGACCTCATCGAGGTAGATGTCGATCTTCTCGTTGTAGAAGGACACGAGACCCCCGATCCGATCCGACTCGGGAAAAGGGTCGTCGTACCCCCACACGATGTTCTCGTACGTCGCTCCATTGACTGCGGCCGACCAATAACGCGCGGTGCCCTTGTAGGGACAAGCCGTGACGCGGTCGGTCGGGGTGAGCAGGTCCATCCTCACATCCGATTTGGGTAGGTAGTAACGCGCCGGCAGACCGGTCTCATAGAGGAAGTGCCCGTTGGTGCTGTCGGCAACCGTGACACCGTCGATCACAACCCGCACCCGGCGACTCGACGGCAGGATGTCGAGTCGGGTGTACGGGTCTCGGGCGTGAACGAAGACCTCCTCGTCTTCCTCGAACCACTGGTCCATGGTCCGCCAGACGAACACGTAGTGATCGACGCATTCGGGGATCTTCGAATCGTGGAACGCGTAGGCAGCCCCCGAGGAGTCCCCGACCCTCACTGCGTACTGGGTGGCGTCTCCCCGACTCGGATATCGCTTCACCTCGCCGATCGCACTGAGGAAGTCGATCCGGACATCATCGGGCGGGAAGTAGTAGGTCGGGTAATACGGGACCTCCCAGACCAGGAGAGGGGCCGTGGTGTCTGCAACGACCTGACCGCCGAGCATCACCCGGACCCGCTTCGAGCCTGGCTCCAGACGGACGCGGCCTGCGTCGCTCATGAGGCGAGCGTACAACCGCAATGCGATTGCGAAGACAGGTCAGGCTGGTAGAGAGACGAGTTCGGTCGTCCTGGCCAGCTCCATCGACTCCCAGTAGGCGCCTAAACGCGTGGTGAAAGCGCTTGGGCTCTCGGCATAGATTCGACGGCCGAGGATCCGGGCTGCCGTCTGGAGGTCGGACCTTCGCTGCTCGGCCAGCGCGGTCATGAGCGCCCGTTCGAGCGGGTTGGGACAAAGATCGGGCCGGTCGGCTAGCGCTTGGAGCAACTCGGCCAGATCGTGGTCCTGACCTAGAAGCTCTGAGACTCGATCCAGCGTCATCGCCATCCCGAGCATCACCTCCGGCCATAACGGTGTGAGGATCTCCATCTGGCGCTCGAGGTACCTCACACGCTTCCGCCAGCGATGAAAGGATTCTGGGCTCGGCCCTTGATAGGCCGCCACCATCTCGTTTCGTCCACGGGCATGGATGGCCTTGAGACCGGGCCCGATGGCGCGGTAGTCGTTACGGAGACCCATTCCGTACACGGGCCGGGCCTCGGGATCTGCGGGCCATGATTCGTATCTCCCCCTGGCCCTTTCCAGATTCGAGACGACGCGAGGGGTGATCTCGGGATCCTCCATCACACGCTCCTCGATGCGGTTGCGGTTCACGGCCAATCGCTCCAGCACCTCGTCGAACGCACCGTCCGCCAACAGCGGCCCGAACATATCCCGGATGTCCTGCGCCGCGTTTACCAGCACCGCCGACGTGCGGACTGCGGAGAGGAGTCGAGACGTGTCGCGCATCCACTCGTTCTCGAAGCGGTACACCTGCTCGCCAACCTCGAAGCGGACCAGTCGGAGCAACGACCTCACCTTCTTGGTCGACTTTCGGGCGATGTGAACCGCTTCCCCGAACTGAAGGTCACCGTCGTAGAAGACCCGGATCGCCTCATCGATCGCCTCGACACCGAGACGCTTGAGCCCGGGTCCAAACGGCTCACCGGGATGCAGCCGGAACGTTGGGAGGGTCATCACCACGGCATCTGCAGGGGCGTCTGCAAGCCGATCCCTGGCCTGAATCACAGTCACCGAGCCAGCGTAATGTTGGGTGGGTTGAGATCCGCGGGTCTTCTCCCCTATCGCTTGGACGATGAGTTACGTCTCTTGGTGGCACATCCTGGTGGGCCTTTTTTCGCTCGCCGGGACAACGGCTGGTGGTCGATCGTGAAAGGGATCGTCGAGGCGGACGAGAGCGACGAAGAGGCCGCTGCCCGGGAATTCGAGGAGGAGACCGGCTGGCCCGCCCCACCCCTGCCGTGGATCGAATTGGGCGAGACCACACTCAAATCGCGCAAGATCGTGGTCGCCTATGCCGTCGAGGCCGATCTGGACCCGGAGACACTCGCCTCCAACTTGATCACAATCAGCGGTCGAAGCTTCCCGGAGATCGATCGGGTCGTTTGGATGAGTGTCGATCAGGCTCGGGTGAAGCTCAACCAGGCACAGACGGTGTTCATCGACCGGCTCATCGCGAATTTGGACGACGTCCGGAACATTGTCACCTAGTCGACGATTGAATGAGTCATGAGCGAAGAGAGACAACACATGTCGAGCACGCCGGAGACCAACGCCGAGTGGCGGGAGAAGCTCACCCCGGAGCAGTACCAGGTGTTACGGGAGGCCGGTACCGAGCCCGCCTTCACCGGCAAGTACTGGGCTACCAAAACGGACGGCACATACCGGTGCGCCGGCTGTGGCGAGGAGCTGTTCTCGAGTGAGACCAAGTACGACTCGCGATCGGGCTGGCCCAGCTTCTATCAGGCCTTGGAGCCGGACAGGATCGAGGAGTCGAGCGACCTCTCCCACGGGATGGTTCGGACCGAGGTGAAATGCGCCAACTGCGGCGGGCACCTGGGTCACCTGTTCGATGACGGCCCCAACCCGACAGGCCTTCGCTACTGCATCAACTCGGCCGCCCTCGAGCTGGACTCCAGCGAGTAGCTCAGCCCGACTCGGGCCAGGTCTGGCGGCACCGGTCGAGTAGGTGGACGAACTCTGACTCTTGGCCGATGGTGGGGATTTCGGCCAGCGCGATCCGCCCTGTGAGCATCCCCTCGCTCTCGTCATGGCCGATCTCGATGCCGGGCAGCATGCGGAGCACGGTCCGATTCCAGGGCTCGATGGCGAAATGGAACGACTCGATCCCGGCGGCCCGCGCCGACGCCGCTAACGCGTCGAACAGCGCACGTCCCAGCCCTCTGCGCTGGAATCTGTCCACGACCGTGATGGCGATCTCCGCCTCGGCGGCGCTGTCGACGATGTACCGGCCAACACCGGCCGGCTCCTCGTCGATCGTCGCCCCCCACGCGACATGACTCACCTGGTTCACGTCCGTGAGATAGCGGAGCTCGGAGGCGCTCAGCCCAGAGATCCCCGAGCCGAAACGTGCGAATTTGCTCTGGGGCGACAACTGGCGGAGACCCTCGATCAGGAGGCTCTGATCGGCAGGCCCGATCGGTCGTATCTCGGCGATCGACCCGTCACGAAGCGTGACGGGCACGACGACCTGGTCTTGGTGGTTGCTGGTCATCAGGTGGGTGCTTGCAATAGCAAGCATACCGCGAGCAGACCGGTATGCCGGTATCCCAGGAAGGCGCGGAGGTAACTTCCCCGTCTATGGCGCGGCGGCGGACGGCTACGGCCACATCCCTCTTCGGTTCAGGAAGGCGCGAGTCACACGACTCGACGTCCTTCTACGAGCGATTCACGCCGCCTCTGATCTCACCTGACGAGCGAGTGGCGCCGCCGGTAGTCGTCGACAAGATCTGGCACGGCGACGCTCGCGAGATCACCGACGACATGATCGCCGACCGATCTGTGGCGCTGGTGGTCACCTCGCCGCCCTATTTCGCCGGCAAGGAGTACGAGACCGATCTCGCCGCCGGTCATGTCCCGTCGTCGTATGTCGAGTACCTGGAGATGCTGACCGATGCCTTCGCGGTGTGTCTGCGCAAGCTCGAGCCGGGGGGACGCATGGCGATCAACGTCGCCAATCTCGGGCGCAAGCCCTATCGATCGCTGTCTGCCGACGTGATCTCGATCCTCCAGGACGATCTCGGCATGTTGATGCGTGGCGAGATCATCTGGCAGAAGGCGAGAGGGGCAGGAGGGAGCTGCGCCTGGGGCTCGTTTCGATCGCCGCAGAACCCGGTTTTACGTGACGTCACCGAGCGGGTCATCGTCGCCTCGAAAGGCCGGTTCGACCGCGCGGTCAAGCGGGGGAGACGCGAGCTCGAGGGAAAGCCCCATCAGCCCACGATCGTCACCGAGGAGTTCCTCGAGGCCACTCTCGACATCTGGGAAATTCCTTCGGAGAGCGCCAAGCGGATCGGTCATCCTGCTCCGTTCCCCGTGGCCCTCCCCCGGCGGCTGATCGAGCTCTACACCTACCAGAACGATCTGGTCCTGGACCCGTTCATGGGGTCGGGCACTACAGCGGTGGCTGCGACGAGGACCAAGCGCCACTACGTCGGGATCGAAACCGACGCCGACTACATCGAACTGGCCCGGAGCCGTCTCGCCGAGGAGGGCTCGTGAAGATCCTCGCCGTCTGTGCAGGCAACATCTGCCGATCACCGGCCGCCGAGGCTGCGATCCGGGAGGCAGCGATCGAGGCTGGAGTCGAGGTCCAGACCGATTCGGCAGGCACCGGCACGTGGCACATCGGCCAACCACCACATCCGGAAAGCGTCGCCGCCGGCGCCCGGGCGGGTCTCATTGTCGAGGGCAGGGCACGAAAGGTGAGCCGGGGCGACTTCGACCGTTTCGACATCATCCTGGCGATGGATCGGGCCAATCTCCGCGATCTGCACGAGATGGCTCCATCCCTGGAGGCGCAGGCGCGGATCCGGCTCTTCCGGACTTACGACCCGACCGCCGCCTCAGACGAGGTCCCCGACCCGTGGGGCGGCCCCGAATCGGGATACGACGAGACCGTCCGCATCGTCAGGGCCGCGGCCACCGGCCTGGTATCCGAGATACTGGAGCACAGCAAGGCCTGACTATCGAGCCTGCAGGATTCGATAACCCTCCAGGAAGAACTCGAGGGCAACCCGAGATTGGTCATCGGCCTCGAGAAGAGTGGTGAAGGGCAGGCTGGCGCCGTTGAAGTTGCGATCGTTCCAGAAGGGAACCTCCCGGTCTATCTCCGACCATGCGGAGACATAGAGGTAAGGCTCGAGATGGCCGCGGTCCCCTGGGGAGGCGCCGTAACTGGCCTTTGTTCCCTCGGTGCCCATCTCGATGGCCGGGTCGAAATGCTCGGGCCAGAGCTGGACTTCGGACACCTCGTCCTCTGCTTTGCCATGACCGCGCAGCTGTTCGAGGATCTCGAAGCCGAAGGCGAACCACTCCCCGAGAGCGATTGCCGGAGCCTCCTCGACTTTCAGGGGCCGATCGGGGTCCATCGCCGCCAACGGGTCCTTGAAATCTGTGTACCAGTCGACGTCGTAGCCGGCGCCGAAGAACTCCGCGGCGGCACGAATGGTGGTGATGGCCTGGGTGGCGACGTTTCCGCCCGTCTCCTGAACCAAGAGGCTGCCTTCGATCCTGGAAACCTGCCCGTCCCCATATTCGGGTGTCCCGAACCCACCCGGAGTGGCCCGCAGCCCCATCCGCTCCTCGACTGAGTAGCGAGCCGGGGCGAGAGCGAAGAAAGCCAGTTGATGCAGCTGGTCACGTGCGAACTGAAAGTCGTCGGGCAGCGGTCCGACCCTCAAGCCGAGCTCCCTGCTCCGGTTGGCTTGCGCCAGAAAATGGCGAGCTGCCCGGCGGCGAGCAGGACTCCTGCCCCGATGATGGCCAGGCCCACCCACCCGTCGAGATTCCCGGCTATCCCGAGTGCCTCGTCTACTGAATAACGGCCCGGGCCCAGCACAGCCAAGGCGATCCCGATGACCGACAGGGTCGCCACGTACTCCCACCCCTCGTCCGGGCGGTGGAAGTTGAAGAATCCTGCGAACCGGTGAATCGACCAGAAGGCAACGACCATCGTTGCAACGAGGCCGGCCGCCGCCACCGATGTCAGCAGCCCGGCGATGAGGGCGAGGCCGATCAGGATCTCATTGACGGCCGATATCCGTGCGTTCAATTGTGGCGAGCTGAATCCCTTGGAGGCGAACCACCTCGCCGTGCCTTCCTGCGTCCTGCCATGGTTCACCCCATGGGCGATGATCACGATTGCCACCCACAATCGAAACATCAACAGAACGACGTCGATGGCCGTCATTTCTCCTCCTCGCGGCGTGCCTTCTGTGCTCATTCAACGCCATCTGTGGCGCCACGCACCTCAGGTAACCATAGGATTGCCGTCCCTGTGTCTACGGTTCCGGCGGCATGAAAACTTGGGCCGAAGGTTTGGCCGCTCTGGGCATCACAATCCTGCTCGGAGTGGCCCTGTGGGCGTTCAGCGGCAGGCCCCTCGGCGTCGGAGCCACCGATTCGACTTCGCCGGTCTCGTTCGACAGCGAGGCGGCCGCTCGGGGGGAGGCGCTAGCTGCCGCGACCGGATGCCTCGCCTGTCACAACATCGACGAGACAGCCAGCACCGGGCCGGGATGGGGCGGGCTGGCCGGGTCGGATGTGACATTGGCCAGTGGTGAGACGGTCGTCGCCGACGATGCCTACCTGTTCAACTCGATAATCGATCCTGCCTCCCAGGTCGTTGCCGGTTTCGATGCAGTCATGCCGACCACGTATGCGGACAGCCTGAGCGAGGCCGAGATCAACGATCTGGTGGAGTACATCAAGTCACTCGGCTGAGACCGGGTGCCTCAGTGCGTGGCATGTTTTGATTTCTACGTTTTTACGCGGAATATGACAATACCCGACTCAGGTTGTACCGTCGTAACCGACTCAACCTGACTTCGGAGGATCTTCAGAAATGGCACGTGCAGTAGGCATCGACTTGGGCACCACAAACAGTGTCATCGCGGTGCTGGACGGGGGCGACCCCACCATCATCCCCAATGCAGAAGGCGGGCGAACCACCCCATCGGTGGTCTCCTTCAAGGACGGTGAGGTATTGGTTGGCGAAGTCGCCAAGCGCCAGGCCATCACCAACCCCGACCAGACAGTGCGTTCTGTGAAGCGCCACATGGGCACCGATTGGTCGATAGATGTCGACGGCAAGAAGCTCACCGGCCAGGAGATCTCGGCGCGCATCCTCATGAAGTTGAAGCGGGATGCCGAGGCCTACCTCGGTGACAAGGTGACCGATGCCGTCATCACGGTTCCGGCGTACTTCAACGACGCCCAGCGCCAAGCGACCAAGGAGGCGGGCCAGATCGCCGGTCTCGAGGTGCTGCGCATCATCAATGAGCCGACCGCGGCCGCGCTTGCCTACGGGCTCGACAAAGAGGATTCAGATCACTCCATCCTCGTCTTCGACCTGGGCGGCGGCACCTTCGACGTGTCGGTGCTCGAGATCGGCGAGGGGGTGTTCGAAGTCAAAGCCACCTCCGGTGATACCCATCTCGGTGGTGACGACTGGGACCAGCAGGTGATCGACTGGCTCGTCGAGGGATTCAAGAACGACCACGGTGTCGACCTCGGCAAGGACAAGATGGCGTTGCAGCGTCTCAAGGAGGCGGCAGAGAAGGCCAAGAACGAGCTGTCCACGGTGGCGGAGACCGAGGTCAACCTCCCGTTCATCACCGCCACCTCCGAGGGGCCGCTCCACCTGCAGCGCAAGCTGACCCGGTCCGAGTTCCAGAAGCTCACCGAAGAGCTATTGGAACGCACCAAGGGGCCGTTCGAGGCTGCGATCAAGGACTCCGGGATCGCCGTGGGGGACATCGACCACGTGGTGCTGGTCGGCGGCTCGACCCGCATGCCGGCCGTGCAAGAGCTCGTCAAGGGCCTGACCGGCAAGGACCCTCATCGCGGCGTCAACCCCGATGAAGTGGTCGCGGCCGGAGCTGCCATCCAGGCAGGAGTCCTCAAGGGCGACGTAAAGGACATCCTCCTGCTCGACGTGACACCGCTCACCCTGGGCATCGAGACCAAGGGTGGCGTGATGACTCGGATGATCGAGCGCAACACCACCATCCCGACCAAGAGGTCGGAGATCTTCACCACCGCGGAGAACAACCAGCCCGAAGTCGAGATCAACGTGCTCCAGGGCGAGCGGACGATGGTCGCCGACAACAAGAGCCTTGGGAAGTTCCGGCTGACCGGGATCCCGCCGGCTCCGATGGGCGTTCCCCAGATCGAGGTCACCTTCGACATCGACGCCAACGGGATCGTGAATGTCCACGCCAAGGACCTGGCCACCAGCAAAGAGCAGAAGATGACGATCACGGGCGGAACTGCATTGGCCCAGGACGACGTAGACCGCATGGTCAAGGACGCCGAGGCTTACGCCGAGGAGGACGCCAAGCGCCGTGAGGCAGTGGAAACCCGCAACCAGGCCGACCAACTCGTCCATCAGACCGAGAAGCTCCTCGAGGAGCAGGCCGAAAACATGAACGACGACGAGAAATCGGCTGTCGACACGGCGCTCGGGGCACTCCGGCTGACCCTGGAGAGCGAGACCTCCGAGACCGACGAGATCAGGTCCAAGATGGACGAGCTGATACAGGCCAGCCAGGCGATGGCGACCAGGCTCTACGAGCAGGCGGCCCAGCAGAGCCAGGCCGCCGCCGCAGGCGACGAGACTGACGGCAACGGCGACGATGACGTCGTCGAGGCCGAGATCATTGAGGATGACGAGGCCTGATCGGCCTCGTCATCGGTCGTAGGTTCCAAGTCATAGGTTGTAGGTATGAGTGAACAACCGGAAATCGTCGAGGCTGAGTTGATCGAGCGAAGGGGGCCTGTCGACGCCGCCGGCCTCGGCATCGACCTCCCCGATGACCCAGCGGAGGCGATCGAGCTCCTGCTAGCCCATCTAGAAGAATCGCGAGACGAGGCAACGTCGTATCTCGACGACCTGAGGCGAGTGGCGGCGGACTTCGACAACTACCGCAAGCGAACCACCCGGGAGCAGGCGGCCACTCTGGACCGCGCAGCTGAGCGCGTCGTCCGTGAGTTGATGCCAGTGCTGGACAGCTTCGACGCTGCCCTGGGCACGGCGGCCGAGACCGACACCGAGAGACTCTTGCTCTCCGGGATGATCGGCACCCGCGAACAGCTCCTTGCGGCGTTGGAGAAGGAAGGTCTCGAAGTGGTGCCCACCGTGGGCGAGCCTTTCGACCCAGAGATCCACGAGCCGGTCGGCGCCCCGGGCGGCACCGACGACCTCGTGGTGTCATCCGAGTTGCGCCGCGGGTATCGGCTCCGTGACCGTGTCCTCCGGCCGGCCATGGTGATGCTGGAAGCACGAGAGTGAACCGGGACTGGGTCGACAAGGACTTCTACGAGATCCTCGGCGTCGGTTCCGAGGCGACGGCCGACGAGATCAAGAAGGCCTATCGCAAACTGGCACAGAAGCATCATCCCGACGCCAATCCCGACAGCCCTGAAGCGGAGGAGAGGTTCAAAGAGATCTCCGAGGCATACGCCACGCTCTCCAACGCCGAGCAGCGCAAGGAGTACGACCAGGTGCGCCGAATGGTCGAAACCGGTGGTTTCGCCGGGTATGGCAGCCCGGGTGGCGGCGGGTTTGGTGGCTTCGGCGGCCAACAGGTGCGGGTCGAAGACCTGTCCGACCTCCTCGGCGGCTTGGGTGGTATCGGCGACCTCTTCGGCTTCGGTTCGAGGGGGCGGGCGGGACCAGCCCGGGGAGCCGATGCCCAAGCTGATCTCTCCATCGGCTTCGACGACGCCGTGAGCGGGGTGACCACGACCTTGAACGTTCGCGGCGTGACTACCTGCTCACACTGCGGTGGGAATGGAGCGGAGCCCGGGACAACGGTCACCACATGTCCTACCTGCGGCGGTCAGGGTGTCGTCGCCCAAAATCAGGGCTTTTTCTCGTTCTCGCAGCCCTGCCCGCAGTGTCGGGGAGCGGGTCGACTCGTCGAGACCCCGTGCCGGGTGTGCCGGGGCAGCGGGACCGAGACCAGAACCCGCGAGGTGAAGGTGCGCATCCCGCCAGGTGTCCAGGATGGGAACACGCTTCGCATTCCGGGCAAGGGCGGTCCAGGACGCAACGGCGGGCCAGCCGGAGATCTGCTGGTCAAGGTCCACGTCCAACCGAGCCAGACGTTCGGCCGGAAGGGCAACGACCTGACCCTGACCGTGCCCATCACATACTCCGAGGCGGTCCTCGGGACCAAGCTCGAAGTTCCCACCCTCAATGGGGGAGTCAAGCTCAAGGTGCCGGGGGGTACTCCATCCGGGAAGACCTTCCGGGTTCGGGGCAAGGGGGTCACGCCAGACCGGGGCCGCACCGGCGACCTCCTCGTCACGGTTCAAGTCGCCGTGCCCTCCAAGGTGTCCAAAGAAGAGAAGAAGCTGCTCGAGGACCTGGCTGCGATCGAAACCGACGACGTCCGATCCCATCTGAGATCATGAGACCGTCATGACTGAGACGAGAAGGGCGGTGTTCGTCATCTCGGTAGCTGCCGAGCTGGCCGGCATGCATCCACAGACGCTGCGCATCTACGAGCGCAAGGGCCTGCTCGAGCCGGCGCGCACTCCTGGAGGCACCCGCCGATACTCGCAGGAAGACATCGAGCGGCTCCAGCTCATCCAGGAGCTGACCAGCCAGGGGCTCAACCTCGAAGGCGTCCGACGCGTCCTCGCCCTCCAGGAGGAGAACCGCACTCTCAAGCGCAAAGTGGAGAGACTGCGAGACAAACTGGATGATCTCGAGGAGGAGCTGGAACGCAGGGTCGACGAGGTACATCGTTCATACCGCCACGACATCGTCCTCCGCTCCCAGCTCCGGCCCGTCATCGGCGAGGACCGGTGATGGCTGATTCCTTCCAGGGACCCGTCCGCGTCCTCGGTGGCGACGACGGCATCCTTCTGACGACCGGGTCGGCCAACCTCGTCATCGACGATGAGATGGGGGGCTGGAAGGGCACGCTGGAGACACTCCGGGGAACGGCGGTCGCCGGTAAGGCCTTGGTCGTGGAGCTCGAGATCCCGGGCAACGGGCGGGGCCGCGCTCAGCTCACCCCCACCGGGGTGAACGGCGATCGAGCCGTCTCCGAGGTGGTCAGCCTCGGCCCACCCTTCTTCTGACACTCGTTTTGGCGCGGCGCCAGAATGGTTGGTGATGGGGGCCGCCGCCGATTGTGAGGCCATTGGGGTCGGGTTCCTCGGCCAGCCGATCAATGCCCTGACCACGCTCGGTTTCGTCCTGGCGGGGATCATCGTCATCGTTCGGCGGCGGGACGGTGGCTGGATCGGGATCGGGCTGATCGCCACCGGGATCGGGTCCTTCCTCTTCCACGGCCCGATGCCACCGGGCAACGAGTGGGCCCATGACGTGACGCTGGCCTGGTTGGTGACCATGGTGGCCGGATGGGGATCCAAGTGGGAGCGGTTCACCCATATCCTCGCCTTGGCGGTCATCGGCCTCTTCTTCGCCGTGATCCCGGTCATCGCCGATCCGTTCTCCGTCGTGATGACCGTTGTTGCCGTGATCTCGATTCTCCGCCGCGATCGCACGCCGGCCGCGATAGCACCCCTGGTGCTTCTGGCAGCAGTGGCGGTGTTTGGCCGTCTCGGTGCCACCGGCGGCCCCCTGTGCGACCCGGGATCCCTCTTCCAGCCGCATGGCATCTGGCACCTCGGAGCGGCCACCGCAGTCGCCTGGTGGGCGCTGGCTAGGGTCGGCATCCAGTCGTCACGGAGGTAGGCATGGTCCGGGAGTTCAAGGACTTCATCAATCGGGGGAATCTCGTCGAGATCGCCGTCGCCTTCGTGATGGGCCTTGCCTTCGCCGCCGTGATCACAAGCCTCACCAACGATGTCATCAACCCGATCATCGCCAAGATCTTCGATGTTCAGGACCTGGCCGAATGGATCGTCTGGGACATCCGGATCGGAGCTTTCCTGGCTGCGATCATCAACTTCCTCATCGTTGCCCTCGTCATGTTCTTCGTGGTCAAGGCGTACAACAGGATGAGGAAGGCCGACGAGGCCGACGACGAGCCCTCGGAAGACACCTTGCTCCTCCGGGAGATCCGGGACGGGATCAAAACCCGTTAGGCATCGCACACTCTTGCCTGGTTGATTTCCAGGCGATGCCGGGTATTATGCAGAGCATGGTACCCAAGAGTACCGGACAGGATCGTTCGACACAGCTCCTCCATGGGGTCCTCGACATGTGCCTCCTGTCGATAATCGACGAGGAGGCGTCCTATGGCTATGAAATGGTCAGCAAGCTCCGAGACCGAGGGCTCCACCTCGCCAGCGAGGGATCGATCTACCCACTCCTCTCCCGTCTCCAGAAGCAGGGCATGATCGAGAGCTATCTCGTGCAGAGCAGTGAGGGGCCGGCTCGCAAGTACTACCGGATGTCGAAACCGGGCTCGGCCGCTCTCGAACAATGGCGACACGATTGGACTGGCTTCAAAGACTCGGTGGATGCGGTCCTCAACGGGGGTGGCAGGTGACAGACGCCCGAACTGTCGTCGACCGGATCGAGCGCTACTGGCTGGAGACTGGTGTGCCACGATCGTCGGTCGCCGAGATGCGGGCGGAGCTCGAGCAACACCTGGTCCTGGCCGCGCAAGATGGCCGTAAGGTGAGCGAAGTCGTGGGAGACGACCCGGCCGCGTTCGCCGAGAGCTGGGCGGCGGCATACAGAGTTCGACGTCATTCAACCGCCACCTGGAGCCAGGTGCAGACAGGTGAGGCGGAGGTGACACGCAAGACCAGGAGAGACCTGATCTTGTTCGGAGTCGGCATGGGCGCGGTG
>JALDXP010000017.1:0-20151 GCA_032154885.1 Actinomycetota bacterium | reverse complement strand
TCGTCGGGATCGGCCATGGCGAGCAGATCATCTTCGGGGATGGCCTCGAGGAGCCCGGCGCCAAAGACCGGAGGGGCCAGCCGGGGGGACAGCACCGTTTCTACAGAAACCTCGCCGTAGGCGAGGTCCTCGAGCTCGTGGACGGGACGTCTCAACTGGTAGGTGGATCCCTCGGGATAAGTCCCGGTCTCCTCGGTGTAGATGGTGCGGATCGACGCTTCCGGCTCGACTCCGAGGATGGCTCGGTCCTGGATCTGGTCTCCGTATACGGGGTCGGGTTCGGCGAGGTCGTCGTGGATGGTCGCGATTCTGAAGAGCAGCCCCGGCTCATCACCATCTGCAGACCCTCTCCCATCGAGGAGGTGGCACGACGAGCACGATTGAGCATTGAGCAGCGGCCCGAGACCGTCCCGCGCGTCGGTCGAGGCGGGGGCGGTGACCCAATTCTGGGTGAAGAAGCTGTCACCGACCTCGAACACCCGGCGCTCCTCGTCGGTCAGGTTCCGGGCCGAGTTGCCGAACGCGTTTCGATTCGAGGCGTCGGTGGTGCCCTCGCCCCCGCTCTCGGGAACGAGCAGGTCCGAACTTCCCGAACAGGCGACTGCCATGACGAGAGCGAGCCCGACCAGCGGCCAGGCTCGCCTTTCCCACGTAAGACGCTGCGGTCTCAAGTCCTCAGCTCAGATTCAGGTCCACCTCGAGGGCATCGGCGGCCTCGACGATCGTGTCGGTTTGGCCTTCGAGGCTGACGATCGTGTCGAATATCGCAACCCGTCCCGGGTCTTCGTCACTGACACCTTCGACGAGGTGTTGATCGAAAGGCGGGGGAATCTCTCCGGCGTGGGCGACACTGTCCGCGATCTCGTCGGCGAGACGATCGGCCAGCTCCTGATCGTCGGCGGCGACCAGGTCGTAGATGCCGGGCCCGTCGACGGCGCCGACCTGGCCCAGATACACCAGTTCCACACCAGAGGCGTTCCCGATGATGTCGTTGGTCGTGTTGTCCGAGAAGCAGGAGTGCTCGTCCTCCTGGGAGCGTGCCTCGTATGCCACGGTCAACCGCTCCCCGGCGAGCTCTCCCCGGCTCATCTCTCCCATGCCGGTCATGATCATGCCCAGCGCCTCTTCCGGGGGCAGGGCGAGGAATTCCACCCGGTAGTTGTCCTCGTCGGGGGCCCAGGCATCGACCACTTGGCCCAGATGAGTGAGAAGGAGGTCAGAGGCCACGGTCAGGTACGCGGCACGTCGGTCCGCATTTGCCCCGGTGGTGTAGTCCTCGACGGGCCGGGCTCCCGCTCCGTCTGTGGACAGGTCCTGGCCCCAGAGGAGAAACTCGATGGCGTGCCAACCGGTCGAGATGTTGGCCTCGCCGCCCTGCTCATTGAGAGAGACCAACAAGTCGGCATCGATGGTGGGGTACTCGTCAGGAAGATTTATCACGCCAGCATCGGGCGAGCCCTCGACGTAGTCGATGTAGGCCTCGTCGAGTGGCCATGCGTTCAAGAGCCCTTCGACGCCGTCCTCCTCGTTGTCGATCGGCCCGCCGTAGAAGCGGAACGCCTCAGTTGGCCCGTAGTCGTCCCGGGCCGTGAGCCAGGAATCCTGAGCGGCGGCCAGTGTCTCCGGATTCGGATCGGCGACGAAGGCATCTATCGCTTCGTCCATCGTGGTCGCGCTGTCCAAGCTGATCTGATACGACTCATGGACGAGGTCGGCGTAGTTCTCGACGACGTCCGTCCGCATGTCGTCCGATGCATCGCTCCCACAGGCCACCAGCCCCAGAGCCATCGCCACCGTCGTGCCAATCAGCCTCGACCTCATCTCCCAAGCTCCTAGTTCCGAGTCGTTAGGTACCGAAAGATAATTTGCACTACCCAGGTAGTGCAAATACATCCTCGCCCGACAATGGTCGGAATATGATCCGGCGCCCACGTCGAGAGAGGTCGCCCCATGAAGCTGAACGAGGAGATGGAGAAGGCGCTGAATGCCCAGGTCACGATGGAACTGGCGTCCGCGGCCTCCTATCTGCAGATGGCCGCTTATTTCTCCCATCAGAACCTGGACGGGATGAGTCGTTGGATGAGGGCCCAGGCGGAAGAGGAGCGCAGCCACGCCAATCGGTTCCTCGACTTCATCCTCGATCGCGGAGGGAAGGCCGTGATCGGCGACGTGGAGGCGCCCCGCGACGAGTTCAGCGGAGCCGAGGAGGTTTTCGCCACAGCCCTTTCCCAGGAGGAGGCCGTGACGGTTGCGATCCATGACCTCTACCGCATGGCTGACAGGCTGGGCGATTTGGCCAGCATCCCCTTCCTGCTCGACTTCATCTCTGAGCAGACAGAGGAAGAGGCGATGGTCAGCGCCATCGTCGATCGCCTCGCACTCGCCGACGGGCAATCAGGCGCCTTGTTCATCCTTGATCACGAGTTGGGGGCCCGGGAGGGCGACCCGGGGGTCTGACCCGCTCCGGCCGATCCCGGCTCGACCTGCCGAGCTCCTTCATCGCCCGGTCCTGAAAGGCGTGGAATGCGAGGTCGGTCCGGTCTCGGGGGCGGGGCAGGTCCACGGAGATCTCGGCCTCGATCGTGCCCGGCTGACCGCCGAAGACGACGACCCGGTCGGCCAGGACCAGGGCTTCGTCGATGTCATGCGTCACCAGGAACATGGTGGGGCGGTACCACCC
Source organism: Actinomycetota bacterium (assembly GCA_032154885.1). GTDB lineage: Bacteria > Actinomycetota > Acidimicrobiia > Spongiisociales > ZC4RG35 > JARDZU01. Next base: position 17,471 of record JALDXP010000017.1, on the reverse strand, counting down.
CCAGACCTCCAACAAGTGCTCCTGGAGGTCGATCCGGGTGAATGCGTCCAGGGAGCTGAATGGCTCGTCGAGCAACAGGACGGGGGGCTTGGTCACGAGGGCGCGGGCAATTGCGGTTCGCTGTGCCATCCCACCGGACAGCTCCTTGGGCAAAGCGTCGGAGAATTCCTCCAGCCCGACCCGATCCAGAGCTTCGGCCACGGGTCCAGCGGTCTCCTCGCCGTGGAGCCCGAAGGAGACATTTCGCTCCACCGAGAGCCAGGGCATGAGTCTGGGCTCTTGGAAGACGACGCCGACAGATCGACTCGGCCCTTCGACATGTCGGCCTGCCACGTGAACGCTCCCCGATGTGGGTGAGTCCAGACCGGCGATGAGACGCAGCACGGTGCTCTTGCCACAGCCACTGGGCCCGATCACGGCGACGATCTCGCTCGCTTCGACGGTCAGGTCGACGCCGGTTACGGCGAGCAGCCCGGTCGCGAAACGCTTGGAGACGCCGCTGAGCCGGATCATGCAGGCGCTTTCGGCGTGAACCCGTCCTGCCAACCGGTGAGGCGGCTTCCGCCCCACGCCAGGAGCCGATCGCTCAACTTCCCAAGGACCGCGAACATCACGATCGAGGCGACGATCAGGGCCGGGCGCCCCGTCTGCTGCCCGTCGACCAGGAGGTAGCCGAGACCCTGGCTTGCCCCGAGGAACTCGGCGGCTACGACGAACATCCATCCCAGGCCGAGACCGTTGCGCAACCCGATCATGTAGGTGGGCAGAGAGGCTGGGAACAGGATCCGTCTGACCAGTGCGGTAGTGCCCAGCCCATAGACGCGTCCGACTTCCACGAGCCTCCTGTCCACCGACCCGATCGCTCCGCTCAACGTCAAATAGACCGGGAAGAAGACACCGAGGGCGATCATCAGGATCTTCGAGGTCTCGAAGATCCCGAACCAGAGGATGAACAGCGGGGTCCAGGCGATCGACGGGATGTTCCTAAGGGCCTGAAGTGTCGGGTCGAACAAAACCCGGAATCGCGGCGACACCCCGGTCACTGCCCCGAGCACCGTTCCGACTGTGGCGCCGATGACAAAACCCACCAGCACTCTCGTCGTCGTGGAACCCATGTGTGCGAGCAACACGCCGTCGGCGGCCAGACCGGCCAGGGTGGCGGCGATATCGCTCGGTGCCGGCATGAGCCGGGTCGAAACCAGCCCCGCTCTGGCCCCGGCCTCCCACAGGGCCACTGCCAGGACGGGAACGATCAGGCCCAATACCCATCGTGGCGCCCGGCTCTTGGCGTTCCTTTCCGGCGCGGGTGCCCCGGGATCGAGAAGATCCCGGGGCTCTGCCGTCTTGATCTGGGTCATCCGCCTTCACCGAGGTCCGAGGTAAAGGTCTCGTCGAGAAGCTCGTCGACCGTTGCCTCGACATCCACCCCGGGCTCGATGACCCCGGCCTCCTGGAGGACTACCCCTGCGCCGAGGATCGAGGCCCGCTGGACCTCTCCGATGGCGGGTGTGGTCAGGTCGGTGCGCTCCAACTGGCGCTCCGCTACCTGGGCGCTGAGACCCGCCGCCTCGGCGAGGATGGCTTGGAGCTCGTCGGGATTCTCCAACGACCAGAGCCGACCCTTCTCGTAGGCGGCGATCACCGCTTCCACGATCTCGGGATTCTCTGCGGCGAAGGTCTCGTCGACATTGAGCACACCCCAGGTGTTCAGATCGGGCGCCCGATAGAACAATGTGGCGCCCTGCTCGAGCTCGGCCTCCGCCATCATCGGGTCCAGGCCGGCCCATGCGTCGACGTCACCGTTGATCAAGGCGTTCCGCCCGTCGGCGTGCTGGAGGAGGACCTGCTCGATGTCGGCCTCGGTCAGCCCGTGATCGGCCAGCGCCCGGACGAGGAAGATGTACGGGTCGGTGCCACGGGTCACGGCGACCGTCTTCCCGGCCAGATCCTCCACCGATGTGATCCCGCTGTCGGCATTGGTGACGAGGGCGGTCCATTCGGGCTGGGAGTAGGCGTACACGGAATTGATCGAGGTCCCGTTGATCTTGGCCAACAGAGCTGCGGCCCCGGCCGACGAGCCGAAGTCGATGCTCCTGGCGGCCAGGAATTCGAGCGCCTTGTTGCTGCCAGCGGACTGGACCCAGTTGACGGTGACCCCGTCCAACTCCTCCTCGAGCCAGCCTTTCTCCTTGAGGACGAGGCTGACCGGGTTGTAGTACGCCCAATCGACGGTGATCTCCTCCACCGAGCCGGCGTCCGCCCCGCCACCGCAGGCGACGCCGACGATGACGGAGGCAAGCAAGGCGGCAGCCAATCTCGCTCGTTGTCGGTGACGTACGTGGCCGTGGTTGGATTCGATCGAGCCGGCACGGCGGCCGGGGATGAGGGATCTCATTTGTTGCACTCCTGAAGTAGAGAAATGTCGGGGATGACGCCGGGGACAGCTCTCGGGTGGTGGCGTCTTAGGAGTGCGAACGACGAGCGTCGGCACCCGGGCGGATCACCCGAGAGTTCCGACACACAGGCATGCAAGGCCAGTAGCTCGCCATGAAGGGCGAAACCGTAGTCAGCGCATACGGCACCGCCAAGCCGGTGGCTCGGGAAGATCAGGCAGGCGTGATGCAGTCGTCCATCGAGCGTGGAGGCGCGTCGACCTCGTAGAGCTCGGGCTCGGGCGCGGGGATGGGGTTGTCGTCGGTGACCACAAAGCGGACCAACGCCCGGTAAACCCCTTCGGCATAGGCCTGGCGGAAAGCGTCGGTCATGATGAGCGCTTCCTCGGATGGGTTGGAGATGTAGGCCCCCTCGATGATCGCGGCCGGGCCCTCAGAAGTGGCCAGGAGCGTGTAGTAGTCGTCGCCGTCTTCCTCGACTCGGGCGGTGAGGCTCGACTCGCCGCCTACCCAGTCTGCGTCGAAGCCCTCGAAGGAGCGACGGAGCTCGTCGACGAGGAGGCCGCCGAGTCGGGGGGACTGCTCGTTGTTCGCCGACACGAATGCCGCGGTGCCGGGCCCCTCTGGGTCGGCGGTGGGCTCGGTGTTGTGATGGATGGATACGAGTGCCGTCGCCTCCACGGCGTTCCCCAACTCCGCCCGGAAGGTGAGGCCGAGCTCGTAGTCGCCGGCATTCGGGCCGTCCAGGGAGCGGGTTGGGATCGCTGCCGCCGCGGCCTGATAGGTGCTTCCGGGGGTGACCGAGCCGGACACCCAGTCGATGTCACGGGCCGAAGACAGCAATTCGATGACCCGTGACGACACATCGATGTTGACCTCGGCCTCGGTCAGCCCACTCGGGCCGACGGCTCCCAGGTCGGGGGCGCCGTGGCCGGCGTCGATGACGAAGACCGAGCCTCCCATGTCCTGACTTCTCGAGATCGGGACGAAGCCCGGATCCACATGATCGAACGAGATCCAGCCCGGCCGATTGCAGTTGTCGAGCACCTCGTATCCTCCGGCCGCCTCTCCGGTCACGGGGAAGATCAGATTCGCTGCGATCCCTTGCCCGGCCGCACCTGGCGAGGGCGAAAGTGCCGCCCCGGCGCGGGTGACCGCATAGCCGACACGGCCGTTCTCGACGGGCGGGGTTGTGGTGCCCGTCGCCGGATCCCCTCCGAATGAGGGGAATGGGATGAACCGCCAGGCAAGCACGCCTGCGAACACGCCGAGGACGATGACGAGGACCGCGACCAGTCGGGAAGATCTCAAAACAGGTAAGACAGCAGGGTGCGTAGGACACCACAACCTCCGGCCAACGCAAAACCGTGCTCGGGGACCCGACGACCTGCCTACGGTTGAAACATGGCGACACTCGATGCCCGGAAGCGAGCCAGCTTGCCCAATAGCGCATTTGCCTATGTCGACTCCAAGGGCAATCGGCGGCTTCCGATCCACGACGAGGCGCATGTCCGTAACGCGCTCTCCCGCTTCAACCAGGTCAGGTTCGAAAGTGAGGAGGCGCGGGAGCGAGCCTTCCGTCGCCTTCTCAGGGCTGCCACCGACTACGGGATCGCCCCGGTCGGCTTCGTGACACGCCAGCTGCGTCGAGCTCGCGCCGGTGATTCCCCGGACCTGCCCTCGGGGGTCGTCACCTTGCTCCTCACCGACATCGAAGGCTCGACCCGGCTGATCCAGGAGCTCGGCGATGATTATCCCTCGGTCCTCGAACGGGTACGAGAGATCATCCGGGAGACAGTCGGTCGTCACGATGGATATGAGGTCGATTCGAGGGCCGATGAGTTCTTCGCCGTCTTTGCCGGGGCCGCCGGCGGAGTCGACGCCGCCATCGAGATCCAGAGAGGGTTGCGGGATGCGATGTGGCCCGGCGGACTTCAGGTTCGTGTCAGGATCGGTCTCAACAGCGGGAGCCCGTCGGTTACCGACACCGGGTACGTCGGTCTTCCCGTGCACGTGATGGCTCGCGTGTGCAACGCGGGGCACGGCGGGCAGGTCTTGCTCACCGAAGCGACCCGTTCTGAGTTGGGAACCCTCCCAGATGGCATCGAACTCGAATCCCTGGGCGATGTCGCGCTAGCGGGGCTACCCGGGCCCGAGACATTGTTTCAGGTCAAGGCGCAGGGACTGATCGAGGTGTTCCCCCCACTCCGCATCGTGGAACCGGGCTGAGCGGAGTTCCGGTCTAGAGGGCCCTCATCCGGTTGTTGCGGGCGTTGTGCTCTACCTCGGCCAGTCCGAGTGCCTCGAGAACCGGAGGGACATAGTTGCCCACCCTCCCCCGAAGGCCCTTTTTCAGCCCGTACCAACCACCGATCGGGTTGTCAGGGGAACGGGCCCAGGCTTCGACAGTGCCCTCCGCCGCCGGTTTCTGCTCGTCCGCATTGCCGAGCGGGACCCAGTCGCCTCTCTCCTTCAACATGGTGTGCAGGTCTTCGATGATGCGCAGGTCGTAGTGGAGGACGGTGGTCCCGACCGTGCACACCAGGACCGGCGGGTCGTGGTCCTCGTCGCGATGCATCAGGATCTCCGAGCCCAGGCTCGGCGTCTTCAACACCCAGGGATCGTCGGCGGTGCCCGTGCCGGTGTATGGCGCTGCAGTCATATCAGCTCCTGTCGGTCGTGAGCGAGGCTACCCGACCGGCATCCAGACCCGCATGGTCGAAGGCCCTCGGTTGGCCCAGTCGTGATACGGGGTGAGGGGTATCACCACGTCCGAGCTCTCCGACACCACGGGGCCGGGAACCGGCCAGGGTCGGTCCTCGAAGGCCACCAGACTCCCGCCTGCGCTGACCACACCGTCGCTCTCCACGAGATCCGATCCCGGATCGACCCGAATCGTGTCCACCGAATGTTCCCCGGGCAGGTCGACCGATTCGACGCAGAGCACCAGCGGCCCACGCTCGACAGCCACACAGCCTCGGACAGAGTCGATGCGGGGGTCGGGCCAGGTCCACCGTGGCGTCATGTCGAGCTCCAACTCGACCACGTCGTCGACGGCGAAGCTCCGCTCGACGATGACCTGGCCCGGCCCGACCTTCTTCCTCTCACCCCCCACGACGAGCCACGATTCCGACGACCAGGGCGGGACCCTCAATTTCAAGACCCATGTCGACCCATCGGTCTCGTTCACCCGGACCGAGATCTTCCCGTCAGCCGGGTACTTCGTGCCTACATCGACGCCGATGCGTCGCCCCTTCCCGAAGGTGGTCGAGATCCTGCTGTCCACGTATTGGTGAATCTGGAGCCCCGAGTCGTCGGTGGTGGCCAGGTATGAGGCCATCGAGGCAAAAGTCCTGGCGACGTTGGTCGGGCAACATGAGACGGCGAACCAGGGCTCGCGCAGGCTGGAGGCAGCGCGGTTGCTGACGAAGTCGGGTGACGGCACCACCCCGGGAACCCGCTGATGCAGAGGGTTGGCGTAGAAAAAGGACCGGCCGTCTGGTGCCGGTGAGGTGGCCACGACGTTGTACAAGGTTCGCTCGGCGAGGTCGGCAAACCGGGTTTCCCCGGTGGCCAGGAGCAGACGCCAGGAGAGCATGACCGAGGCGATGCCGGCACAGGTCTCGGAGTAGGCGCGGTCGGGGGGCAGGACGAAATCCTCACCGAACTTCTCGCCATCGTGATGGGACCCCATGCCCCCCGTCAGGTAGGTGCGACGCGCCACGGTCCGCTCCCATTGACCGATGATCGACTCGAGGAGGGCATCGTCGCCGGTCTCCACCGCCACATCCACAGCGGACGCTGCCAGGTAGAGCGCCCGAACCGAGTGACCGGTGAATGCGACCTGGTCCCGCACCGGGACGTCGTCCTGGAAGTACGACCGCCCCCAGTGGATGTCGGCGAGGGTCTGATGTCCGCGGCGATCGATGAATAGCGATGCCTGGTGGAGATAGCGCTCCTCGCCCGTCACCCGCGCCAGCTCGACCAAGCCGAGCTCGATCTCCGGATGGCCCCCGACACGCTCGACGCCCCCGTCGCCGAAGACGTTGCAGACGTGGTCGGCGGCTCGCTGCGCCACGTCCACGAATTCGTCGGCCCGGCCAGTCCGTGCTCGGGCGACCGCGGCCTGGAGCATGTGCCCGTAGCAGTACAGCTCGTGGCCCCACTCGAGGTCGCTGTATCGGTCGGGTTGGCCGGGACGGCCGAAGACCGTGTTGAGGTAGCCATCTTCCTCTTGGGCCGGGGCGATGATCGCGGTGAGGTCGGTGAACCGCCGATCCGCGTCGGCCGAGCCCGATCGACCGACCTCCCAGGCGGCCGCCTCCATCAGCTTGTACACGTCGGAATCTGTGAAGACCACACCATTGCGGTCCTCCGGCAGCCGACCTTCGGTGGCGGCCTGAAAATTGCCTACCCAGCTGAGTCGCTCCATCCACTCGTGACAGTGCCCGATGGTGGCTTCCGAGTTGACCTCCTGGCGACGACCCCAGAATCCCCCTGTGATCTCCACCTCGGCGAGGCCCAGGGGGCGGAGACGACCTGTGGAGGGGACGACGGGTCTGCCGTCCATGCCGGCGCTCATGAGACGTGATCCTTCCAGGCGTGCTTGGGCTCGTAGTCGAGCATCTCGCGGGCTCGACCGATGGCGAGGAGGGTCTCCCTGCCCTCGACTTGTCGTGTCATCGGAACATCGGGATAGACCTCCGCCATGAGGTCAGCGGAATCACGGGTCATGACCGTGTCCGCGGCGGCGACTACGAATATCTCAGCGCCCTCGATGTCGGACTCCAATCCAAGATGGATCGCATCGGCGACGTCGCGGACGTCGACATACCCCCACAGGTTCCATTTCCTGAGGAGAGGGTCGTCCCAATACCCCGGGAACTGCTCGTAATCGTCGGGCTCCATGATGTTGGAGAAGCGAAGCCCTACGAACGGCAGCTCGGTTCGCCTGGAGAACTGGGCGGCCATCTCTTCGCCCACCAGTTTGGAAAGGGCATATGAGCTCTCGGGGCGCGGGTCGATCGTCTCGTCGATCGGAGCGAACAAGGGAGGCGTGTCGAAGGGGAGCCCGAGGACGGTCTCACTCGAGGCCCATACGACCCGCTCCGCCGATGCCGCCACGGCGGCTGCGAAGACGTTGAAGGTCGAGACTGTGTTGATCCGAAACGTCTCGGCCTCGGACCTGATCCCTGGAGCGGGTATCGCGGCCAGATGGACTACCGCATCCGCGCCTGTGATGAGCTCCTGGGTCTGACCGGGATCAGTCAGGTCGGCGACTAGGCAGAGGCCGTGGCCACTTCCGTCGTGCGTCCAGTCGATGTTGCGCACATCATGACCACGCTCCCGCAGGTCGCGAACTACCCACCGACCTGTCTTCCCGCTACCACCGGTCACCACGATCTTCATCGCCTGCTCCGTCCAGGAATGGTCATGAAATCGTATGCTACATTGCCTTTTTTGCCCCCAAACCGCCGAGAGTGGAGCCGGTCATGACGCAATTGAGAATGGGTGCCGTGCTGTGGAGCCAGGGAACCGATTGGGCCGGTTTCCTCGCCGCGGCCCAACGCGCCGACGAGTTGGGATACGACTCGATATGGACCTGGGATCATCTGTACGCCATCTTCGGGGACCCCGATCAGCCGATCGTGGAGGGTTACACGGCACTTGCCGGCATGGCGATGGGAACCGAGCGCGCCGCCATCGGGTTACTGGTCGGTGCCAACACATTTCGAAACCCGGGCATCGTCGCCAAATCGGTCGTCACTGTCGACGAAATGAGCGGCGGACGCGCCATCCTGGGGCTGGGGGGTGCCTGGTTCGGATTGGAGCACACCGCATTCGGGATCGACTTCGGCACCGGGTTCGGTCAGCGGCTGGACTGGATGGACGAGGCGACAGGTGCGATTCGATCCCTCCTCGATGGCAAGACGGTGAGCAGCGACGGCAATGGGCGATACGGTTTCGCCGATCTCCATCTCAATCCGCTGCCGGTCCAGGAGCACTTGCCGATCATGATCGGGGGGTCGGGGGAGAAGAAGACCCTCCGCACCGTCGCTGCCTATGCCGACCAGTGGAACGCGTTCGGCAGCCCGGAGACCCTGGCCCACAAGGACGAGGTCCTGCGCGGCCACTGCTCGGATGTCGGGCGTGATCCCGACGAGATCGAACGCACGGTCGGAGCCAAGATCGTGATCCGTGAGACGGAGGCCGAGGCCCGGCGGGTGTTGGAAGATTTGATGGAGCACAACCGGACGCCAATGGCGAACATCGAGGACGACGAGACATTCTGGGTAGGCACCGCGGGCGAGATGACAGAGAGGCTGCTGGCTTACCGCGAGGTCGGGTTCAACACGGTCCTGGTCGAGATGCCCGCTCCCTACGACCGGGAGACGATGGACAAGCTCGCCGAGGTGGTCAGGCCGGCTGTGGACTCGACCCCCTGATCGCAGACGCCACCTCGCCAGCAGTCCGGCTCACGGGCATCGGCACGCTCGATCATGTGGAGCTGCCCCTCGACGAGCCCTCCGAAGGGGAGGCGTTACTGCGGGTGCTGGCGGTCGGCCTGTGTGGTTCTGACGCCCACTGGTTCAGAGAGGGCTCCATAGGTGATGCCAACCTCGGCGACGGCCTCGTGCTGGGCCACGAGTTCGCCGCGGTCATCGAATCAGGCCCGCGCACCGGTCAGCGGGTCGCCGTCGACCCTGCCATCCCTTGCCTCGAATGTGATCAGTGCGCCGCCGGGCGCCTCAACCTATGTCTTCGCCTGAAGTTCGCCGGGCATAGCGTCGATGGCGGCTTGCGGCGTCAAATGGTCTGGCCGGAGCGGTGCCTCGTCCCCATTCCCGACCACCTGCCGGACGAGCAGGGAGCGATGCTCGAGCCACTCGGGGTCGCTCTCCACGCCATCGATCTGGCGGGGGACATCGAGGGCGCCTCGGTTGGGGTGATCGGCTGTGGCCCCATCGGCCTGCTCCTGATCGCCGCCCTGCGACGGAGTCGGGCGGGTCGCATCGTCGCCACCGATCCGCTGGCCCATCGTGTCGAGGCGGGCGAATCCATGGGCGCCGACGAAGCCCTCTCCATCGAGGACGATGCCGGATCTTTGGTCGGCGCGGTCGTCGGTGACCTCGATGTCCTGTTCGAGACCGCCGGAACTGACGCTGCCCTGAACGATGCGCTGGTGGCGGCTCGGCCGGGGGCGAGGGTGGTGTTGATCGGCATCCCCGACCGGGACCGAGCCTCCTTCGTCGCCTCGCTTGCCCGTCGCAAGGAGATCACGATGACGGTGTGCCGGCGGATGCTGCCCCTCGACCTGGTGAGGGCAGCCGAGATGGCGGGCTCGGGGTTGCCCGGCATCGACCGAATCGTGACCCATCGTTACCCGCTGAGCGAGATCGGCGAGGCGTTCGGCGTCCTGGACGAACGTCGCGGTCTCAAAGTGGTGATCTACCCCTGAATATGGGTAGCAGACCAGGTGGATAACCTATGCAGGCAAGGCTATGCTGACAATCGTATCCAGAGATCCTCCGTCCCGGGACAGGAAGACCTGGGCCTGGGCCGGGAGGGGGCGGTTAGCTTGATGGGGCAGACACGCTCATCGGATCGGACTGAGACGTGGTGAGGCGCGCGGAGAGAGGGAATTTGGGATGACGACATCTCGCCCTGTGACCATGCAGGACATCGCCCGCGCCGCGGGTGTGTCGCAATCAACCGTGTCCCGCGTCCTGAACGACACGCCGACCTCGGTGCCCATCGCCGCCGAGACCAGAGAACGAGTGCAGGAGGTTGCCAAGCGCCTGGGTTACCGGCCCAACCCATTGGCTCGGGGGCTGCGCGGGGCTCGAACGATGCTCCTCGGGGTCATCGTCCGAGAGATCACCGACCCCTTCTTCGCGGTGGCGATCGAAGCGCTGTCGACCGAGGCCCTGGCCCGTGGGTACAACGTCGTCCTTGGGAGCGCCCACAGCAAAGCTGACGAGGCCATCGCCCTCAGGGCAGTGCTCGAGACACGGCATTGCGACGCCATCCTGCTCCTGGGCGACATGAGGGATGAGCCCAAGTTCCTCGAAGACCTCCGCGCCTCACAGACTCCGGTGATCGCTCTGTGGCATGGCACCGAGCTCGAAGGGGTCCCGACTGTCAACATCGACAACCGCGCCGGCATGGTCGCGGGCATCGATCACCTGATCGACCTCGGTCACGAACGTATTGCTTTCATCGGTGGCCGCCCTCTCGGAGACATCCGCGAGCGCCACACCGCCTTCATGGCGCACCTCGAGGACAAGGGCCTCCCGGTGCCCGATGAGTATGTGATGACCGTCATCAACGAGCCCGCCGGTGGAGACGCTGCTCTTCGAACCCTCATGAGGCTCGAGACGCCACCGACCGCCGTCGTCTGCTCCACCGACCACCTCGCCACCGGGGTGCTCCACGCCGCCGCCGATATTGGGCTCTCCGTGCCTGACGATCTGTCGGTTGTCGGTTTCGACGACATCCCAATGGCAAGCTTCACGGTGCCCGCCCTGACCACAGTCCACATGCCAATCGCCGAGATGACAGCGGCAGCGGCCCGGCTCGCCATGGATGAAGCCGAAGAGCGTCAGGACGGCGGGGGGAATTTCGTCGTCACGCCGCAATTGGTGGTTCGGAAATCGACCGGTCAGGCCCCGAGCCGATGAGCGGGGAGCACGTCGACCTGCGCCATTTGGCAGCCCGGGCCAACAATGAGATAGCCGAGGCCGGTTTGGTGGTCCATGCCTTCGGCAACGCGAGCCAGGTCGACCGCGACGGGCGAGTGTTCGCCATCAAGCCCAGTGGGATCCCCTGCCGGGACGTCACCGATGATGACATCGTCGTGGTCAGCCTCGACGACGGCGAGGTCGTGTGGGGTGAGAACCGCCCTTCCTCGGACACGCCAACTCATCGGGCGATATTCAACGGCCTCGAGGATGTCGGCGGCGTCGTCCACACCCACTCCAGGTTCGCCACCTCCTGGGCACAGGCACGGCTGCCGATCCCCTGTCTGGGGACCACCCACGCCGACCACTTTCGGGGTTCGGTCCCGGTGACAAGGCCACTATCGACCGACGAGATCGAAGGGGACTACGAGTCGAACACCGGCCGGGTCATCGTCGAGATGTACGGCGTCGATGGGCTGCACCCGCACGAGGCCCCGGGCGCATTGGTCGCGTCACACGGCCCGTTTGCCTGGGGGCCAGACGCGAGTGCGGCGGTCGAAATGGCAGCGGCCATCGAGTTGATTGCCGAGCTCGCCGCCCACACCCTGGCCATTGCGCAGGACCGGCCTCCGATCGAAGACGAGCTGCTCGAGCGGCATTTCAGCCGAAAGCACGGCCCCATGGCGTACTACGGGCAGCCATGAGCGGCGCAGGCAAGGCCACGGTGGGTGTCGACTTCGGGACCGAGTCGGCGCGGGCGGTCCTGGTTGACGTGGGGACAGGCCGGGATTTGGCAACTGCGGTGCACAGGTATGCCTCAGGGGTCATCGACGAACGTCTTCCCGGCGACGGCGCTCCTTTGGCCCCCGATTGGGCGTTGCAAGACCCTGACGACTATCTGGATGCCCTCGGATCGACTGTTCGAGCGGTGCTCGTCGAAACCGGAATCGATCCGTCCGATGTGATCGGGATCGGGATCGACTTCACCGCATGCACCATGCTCCCGGTCACAGCCGAGGGAATCCCCCTGTGCCGCATCCCCGAGCTTCGGCCCGACCCACATTCATGGGTCAAGCTGTGGAAACACCACGCCGCCCAGCCGGAGGCGGACCTGATCAATGAAACGGCGGAGGCCCGGGGTGATGCCTGGCTGGACCGGTACGGGCGTCGGACCTCTTCGGAGTGGTTTTTTGCCAAGGCGCTGCAGATCCTGGATGAGGCGCCCACGATCTATGCGAGAGCTGATCGCCTCATCGAGGCGGCCGACTGGGTCGTTTGGCAGTTGACCGGTGCCGAGACGCGGAACAGCTGCACGGCCGGGTACAAAGCCTTGTGGTCCAAACGGGATGGGTTTCCTGACCGTGCCTTCTTCGAGGCCCTCGCCGCTGACTTCGCCGATGTCGTCGACGAGAAGATGTCCCGGGACATTTCCAGCCCGGGAGAAAGGGCGGGCCTCATCAGCGCCGATGCCGCCGCTTTGACCGGGCTGAACGTGGGCACACCCGTCGCTGTCGCCAACGTCGATGCCCACGTCTCTGTTCCAGCTGCGACGGTGGTGACGCCGGGCTCGCTGGTGGCAGTGATGGGCACCAGCACCTGTCATCTCGCCTTGGCCGATGTCGACCGTGTGGTGCCGGGCTTTTGCGGCGTCGTGGAAGACGGGGTGATCCCGGGTCTCTTCGGCTACGAGGCGGGGCAAGCTGCAGTCGGGGACATGTTCGCCTGGTTCGCCGGGATCCTCGCTCGGGATGGCGGGTCGCTCGACGAGTTGCATCGGTCGCTGGAGCGCGATGCCGCGTTGCTCGAGCCAGGTGAATCCGGGCTCTTAGCCCTCGACTGGTGGAACGGGAACCGGTCGATCCTCGTCGACGCGGAGCTGACCGGGCTGTTGATGGGGGCAACTCTCGCCAGCGGCCCCGGCGAGATCTATCGCGCCCTCCTGGAATCCACCGTTTTCGGCACCAGGGTCATCATCGAGACCCTCGAGGAATCGGGCATAGGGGTCGACGAGATGGTGGTTTGTGGCGGGCTGCCTTTCCAGAACCGGCTGCTGATGCAGCTCTCAGCCGACATCACAGGGCGCCCGGTCCGAGTCGCCGAGTCACGTCAGGCCCCCGCACTCGGCTCGGCGATGTTCGCCGCGGTGGCGGCCGGCCCCGAGTTGGGAGGGTACGGCTCGATCGTCGAGGCGTCGGAGCGGATGGCCCGGCTCGGTGACGACGAGTACCTGCCCAACGAGTCGACGCAGCCCGTCTACGACGACCTGTACTCCATCTACAAGGACCTTCACGACACGATGGCGGGCCCTTCGTCGGGCATGAGGAAGCTGCGCTCAGTGCAGGAAAGAGCTCGAAAACAGACGGTGGTGCCGGTATGAAATCGCTTGACAGCTTCGAGGTGTGGTTCGTCACCGGAAGCCAGGGTCTTTACGGGGAAGAGGTGCTCCAGCAGGTCGCCGACAACTCGGCCGCGATCGCCGGCGGTCTGGACGACGCCGCCGACATCCCGGTGCGCATCGTCCCCAAGCCGGTGGTGAGCAGCCCGGAGGCGATCGAGGATGTTTGTCGCCAGGCCAACAGCAACCCGAGATGCGTAGGGGTCATCGCCTGGATGCACACGTTCTCCCCGGCCAAGATGTGGATCCCCGGGCTCATGGCCCTGGACAAGCCACTGCTCCACCTCCACACCCAGTTCAACCGCGATCTGCCCTGGGCCGAGATCGACATGGACTTCATGAATCTCAACCAGGCGGCCCACGGTGATCGTGAGTTCGGTTTCGTCCTATCCCGACTGAGGGTGGCGCGGAAGATCGTCGTCGGGCATTGGCAGGACCCGGCCGTCGCCACTCGCATCGGTAGCTGGGCTCGGGCGGCCTGCGGATGGCAAGAATCTCGAAATCTGAAGCTGGCCCGATTCGGGAGCAACATGCGACGTGTTGCCGTGACCGATGGTGACCGGCTGGAGGCACAGGTACGGCTCGGTGTGGCCGTCGACGGGTTTGGTGTCGCCGATCTCGAGACTGCGATGGCGAACGTCGAGCCGCAAGCGATCCACAAGCTGATCGGCGAGTACCACGACGAGTACGAGATGGCGCCCGAGCTCGCTCGAGGAGGCGACCGGCACGAGTCACTGGTGGAAGCTGCTCGCATCGAGGCCGGACTGCGCGACTTCCTCGAAGCAGGTGGGTTCATGGCCTTCACCGACACCTTCGAGGATCTTGCCGGCCTTCCCCAGCTCCCCGGTATCGCCGTGCAGAGGCTGATGGCCGACGGCTACGGGTTCGGAGCCGAGGGAGATTGGAAGACGGCGACGATGGTCCGGATCATGAAGGTGATGGGTGCGGGTCGAAGTGGCGGCGCCTCCTTCATGGAGGACTACACCTACCACTTCGGCGATGGGGGGCCCAAGGTCCTCGGCGCCCACATGCTCGAGGTATGCCCGTCGATCGCCGGGGGCCGTCCAACGTGTGAGATCCATCCACTCTCGATCGGGGGCAAGCCCGACCCGGTGCGGCTGGTGTTCACCGCCCGTACCGGCCCCGGAGTCGTGGCCGGTCTCATGGATCTCGGTAACCGGTTCCGCCTGGTGGCCAACGAGGTAGAGCTCACCGATCCAGACGAACCGCTGCCTAATCTCCCGGTCGCCCGCGCCGTGTGGAAGCCGCTTCCCGATTTCGAGACAGCAGCGTCGTCCTGGCTCCTGGCCGGTGGTTCGCATCACACCTGCCTCAGCCTCGATGTCGACATCGAGATCCTCACCGATTTCGCCAACATGGCCGCAGTCGAACTGGCCGTCATCGATCACGACACGACCTTTGCCTCGTTCGAGCGGGAGCTCCGCTGGAACCAGGCCTATCACCATCTCGTCACCGGTCCCTGACCGACCCCTGAGCTCCTCCGTCTCTAGTGGTGGTTGGCTTGATTACGTTTGACAGCATTCCCTTGTATGCATAGGATTGCAGGGTCTGGATGTGACAGGGAAAGCGACTGGGCACTGCCCCATCGCGGTTATGGGAGGCGGGTCGGCGTCGGGAGTGCCGCTCCTTCTTCCGCCCGGGACGCGGGACTCGGGCCTGACCCCAACAAGGAGGAGAACAGGTGAACACGAGAAAGCTTGGCGGCCTACGAAGCAGGCCGTCGGTCCTTCTCATCGTGGCCATCGTGATGGCCATGGTGGTTGGGGCCTGTGCCGACAGCGGCGCCGATGAGACCACCACGTCGGCCGCTGCCGAGGAGACCACCACCAGCGCGGCTGCCGCGGAGACCACTACCAGCGCCGCCGCTGAAGAGACGACTACGAGTGCAGCCGCCGAGGCACTAGCAGTGACTTGCGAGCCCACGGCGGCGGACGCCGAAGGTGCAATGATCATGTGGGAGCGGACCGGGGGCAACGCCCAGATGGTCGACGCTCTGGTCTGTGCCTGGAATGGGCGCAACCCCGACCGCCCGATCAGTCTGGAGTACATCGAGCACACCGCCATGGTGGATCGTCTCGCACGGGGCCTGGCCACCGGCGACGTGCCCGACCTGATGGGCATGGACCTGATCTACGGTCCTCAGTTCACGAGCGCCGGCCAACTCCTGGAGGTGACTGACCTAGTCGACCAGGACCTCATGGCCACGGCGAGCCCGGGTCATGTCGCCACCGCCACATGGGAGGACAGTCTCTACGGCGTCCCCCTCTACGCAGACGTCTCGGCGCTCTTCTGGAACAAGGACTTGTTCGAGGCGGCCGGGCTCGACCCGGAGACCCCACCGACCAACCTCACCGAGCTCCATGACATGGCTGCGGCCATCACCGGCATCGAAGACGGTGTCTACGGCTATTACCTGCCTGGTAACTGTGCCGGGTGCAACATCTTCACCTTCGCCCCGATGATCTGGGCCAACGGGGGGAAGATCGAGCCGGCCGCTCCTGGCGACGAGGCCATGGTCACCCCGGAGCAAATCGCACCAGTCCTGGAGTGGGCCCGGATGATGCATCAGGAGGGCCACATCGACCCAGCAGCTCAGTCCGAGGACGGGGCGACGTTTGCCCAGGTGTTCGGCTCGGGCAACGTGGGGATCATGGGAACCGGCAACTTCAACATCACCCTGGTGTCTGGGGCGGAGGGGATCGAGGGTCAGAACCCGGACATGAACTTCGGCGTGACCCTGATCCCGGGACTGAACACCGGTGACGCCGCCTCCTTCCTGGGAGGTGACATCGTGGTGGTCCCGCAGGGGAGTGAGCGTCTCGAGGACTCGGTTGACTTCATGAACTTCATCCTCTCCGATGAGGTCCAGGTCGAGGTCTACGCCAAGCTGCTCAACATGACCACCCGAACCGACCCAGCCCTGACCGACAACGTCTATTACGCGGAGGTTCCTCTCCTTCAGGATGTCGCCGCCGCCATCGAGATCGGTCAGACCCCGTTCACGTTGAAGTTCTTCGAACTGGTCAACTCGCCACAAGGCCCGTGGCTGCAGATGCTGCAGCGGGTCTATTACAGCGACGACGACATCAACACCGTGATCGCCGATGCCAAGGCCGAGATGGAGTCCATCATCAACGAATGACGGAGCGGGTCTGAGCTCGAAGCCGAAGGGCCGCAGTGCCATACCTCCGGGGTGCTGCGGCCCTTGCTTCACCGTCGCCGTGATCTACCGACACGTAGCATCGGTGCCGCTCCTGCCTGACCGACGAACCGGCATGCGCTCATGACCAATCGCAGCAAGCTCACAGGTTTCTGGTATGTGCTGCCGGCCCTGGCGTTTGTCGTGGTGTTCACGGCGTGGCCTTTCATCCAGATGGTCTGGATCTCGCTCAATGACTGGTCGCTGATCACGCCTCCGACCTTCGTCGGCTTTCAGAACTACCTCGATGCCTTCGCCGACTCCCAGTTCTGGGTCTCGCTGCGGTTCACCCTCAAATACACCCTCTACCTCACCCCGATCCTCATGATCGGGGGCTATCTGATCGCCTTGCTGGTCACCCCGAACAGCGGTTTGAGTCGCGTCACACGAACGATCGTCTTCATACCTGTCGTGATCGGTCTCGGCGCATCCAGCCTCCTCTGGTACTGGCTGTTCAGCCCCAACTACGGGCTGGTCAACAAGTTTCTGATCGACTTGGGAATCATCGACACCCCAATTCTCTGGCTCGGGGTCGATGCAGAGCTCTCCCTGTGGGCGGTGATCATCTCGATCACCTGGAAGGTGCTCGGCTTCGGCATGATCCTCTTCGTGGCTGCCATCCAGGCCGTCCCCCATGAGATCAACGAGGCCGCAATGGTGGACGGGGCCGGTTTCTGGCAGAGAGTTCGAAAGGTGACCCTTCCGTTGACCCGCCGAACCATTCTCCTGGTGACCCTGGTCAGCGTGATCGGTTCCCTTCTCGCCTTCGACCAGTTCTACAT
>JALDXP010000016.1:0-21189 GCA_032154885.1 Actinomycetota bacterium | reverse complement strand
GCACTCGGCGAGAGGACCCGGATCCCCTACTGGCAGGAGGTCGCCACTGCCTATCACGAGGGCTTCCCCGGCCATCATCTGCAGGTCGGGCTGGCAGTGCTGCAGCGAGAGAAGCTGTCCCGGTTTCACCGGTTGTTCGTCTGGTACCCGGGGTCGGGGGAGGGCTGGGCGCTCTACGCCGAGCGTCTCATGGAGGAGCTCGGCTTCTTCGAGAATCCGGAATACCGATTGGGCCTGCTCGCCAGCCAACTGTTCAGATCAACGAGGGTCGTCGTGGACATCGGGGCCCATCTGGAAAAGCGAATCCCTGCCGATGCCCCTCTCCATGCGGGTCAGGTGTGGGACTATGACCTCGCCGTGGATTACATGGAGAAGGTCGGCAGGCAGCCGAGAGATCTGGCGGAGTCGGAGGTGTTGAGGTATCTCGGCTGGCCGGGCCAGGCCATCTCGTACAAAGTCGGGGAACGGGAGATCCTCGACATTCGGAAGCAAGCTATGACGGAGGCCGGCGCCTCTTTCGACCGCAAGGACTTCCACCGTCGATTGTTGGAGGCCGGTGCCATCAGACTCGATCATCTCCGCGAGGTGATGGCCTGATTTGCCTGCGTGTCAGCAGCCGTTCGAGGTCAGTGTCGGATGGGGGTTCATCGCACCAACCTTCCCGTACATTCCGAAATGGAGGTGCGGAGTCGCCCCGGCCGCATTGCCCGAGGTCCCCACGTAGCCGATCACGTCCCCGGCACTCACCTTGCCGGTCTTCCCCGCCGCATCCAGGTGGGAGCCCAGGTACTCGATCCCGTCACTCCCATATAGGTTGAACTGCAGCCCGCCAACGGTCCCCTCGATGACCTCGACCGTGCCCGAGACCGGAGCCCTGACCGGGGAGCCCTTTGCGGCGAAGATGTCGTTGCCTTCGTGAAACCGTGAGCCGCCGCGGGGGAAGCCCCAGTCGTTGAAGTAGCGGCCACCCTCCACCGGGCAAACCCAGCTGGACCCACCCGGTACGGCGAGGGTCTGGCCGGACCTGATCATGTTCACGTCGGATAGCCCGTTCAGGTCGGCCAGCGTCGAGATGTTCGTGTCGTGCCTGGCGGCGATGTCGCCGAGACGGTCACCAGACTTCACCACGTAACTGGCCGATCCCCCGCTCCCCGTCCCTACGAAGGCCGGGCCGTCGAGGAAGAGTCGGGTGCCGGTGTAGACCTGTCCGTTGGTGATCCCATTGGCGGCGGCAATGGTGTCGGGCGAAAGGCCGGAGTACTGCCCGGCGATCGAATCCAGGGTCTCGCCACGCTGAACGATGTGGTACCGACCCGATCGTGACGACGAGCTCTCGCCATCGGACGCGCTCGGGCTTTCGCCATCGGAGGCGCTCGGGGTGCCCGAGCCCGGTGACTTCTTCCTGGTTGTGGGTATGAGAATCTCCTGACCCGGAAGGATCAGGTCGGGGTTTGCCATGCTGTTTGCATCGGCGATCGCCGAGGCGGTGGCACCGTAGATGGAGGCGATCTTGTGCAAGGACTCGCCTGCGCTGACCACGTGGAGCTGCTCCACCGAGCCGTCGACTCCGGGGATGAGGATCACCTCGCCTGGGCGAATCAAATCGGGATTCGAGAGCTCGTTGAGCTCGATCACGTCGGATAGCGATACGTCGTGGTCACGTGCGATCTCGCTGAGGGTGTCTCCGCGCTTTACGGTGTACTCCAAGGAAAATAGAGCCACAGTCAGGGCGAGAACCGAGCCAACAGCGATGGCGCGGGCGCGTCGATTGACTGGCATGAAGGTCCAACTCCTCCAGGCCCCTGTTCCGTCCGCGAGTCCACCCTAACCGCAGATCGCGAAATTTCCACCAAAACAGCGTTTCGTGAGTCAGACACGGGGTTTCAGGCCCGGTTTGCCGCCAAGCAGACGTAGCTGGCCGCAAGCGGCGTCGATGTTTCGGCCTCTCGTGTTGCGGACGGTCACGTTGACCCCGCGCCGACCCAGTTCCCGGGCAAATGCGTCGATGGCCCTCTCGCTCGATGCCGTCTCCTCGGTCAACGGTGTCGGATTGAGCGCGATCAAGTTCACGTGGGCGTGGAGCCGACGGGCGATCGCGGCCAGCTTCACTGCTTGGTCGGTCGTGTCGTTGACGCCATCCATCATCGTCCACTCGATCGAGATCCGGCGCCGCTTCTTCTCGAAGTAACCGGCGGCCGCTTCCTCGAGGTCCGCAAGCGGGTAGCGCCGATTGATCGGGACGATCGTGCTCCTCAGCTCGTCGTCGGCGGCGTGGAGGCTCACCGCCAGCGAAACCGGCCACGGCTCATCGGTCAGTCGTCGGATTCCCGGCACGATGCCGACCGTCGACACCGTGATCGATCGCGCCGACATGCCCATCACCTCGATCATCCGGCGGATTGCCTCCCTGACCCGGTCGTAGTTGGCCAGGGGCTCTCCCATTCCCATGAAGACGACGTTCGTCAGATGATCGGGGGTGCCCGGCATCCCGATCTGACGGAGGAAAGCCTGCGCGTAAGCCACCTGAGCCACGATCTCGCCCGCATCGAGATGTCGCTCGAACCCGAACTGGCCGGTGGCGCAGAAGGTGCAGCCGAGAGCACAACCGGCCTGGCTCGATATGCACAATGTCGCGCGGCGCGGATAGCCCATGAGGACGGCTTCGATGGCGGCTCCATCTGGGGCACGAAACAGCCACTTGCGGGTGGTGCCGCCGTCGGCGGACTGCTCCGCTTCCACATCGAACGGCCAGAGGGGCTCCAGCCGACCCCTCACCTCGGCCGGGAGATTGGTCATATCCGTGCTGCTCAGGACAGGCGTTCGGTAGAGCCAGTCGCGCAGTTGGTCGAGTCGATAGGAGGGCTCACCCTCGAGAAGGTCGCCGAGGTCCTCCGGCTGGTGGAGGTAGGGCACTTTCAGGCCAGCGAGCGGGCCTGTTCGATCCAGGTCCTGGCCCGGGCGCCGCTGACGCCGGCCGCCTCGGCAATTGTGTCGGGAGTCGCCGAGGCCAATTTGGAGACGTCGTCGATGCCGGCGATTTTCAGACGGCTGGCGAACACAGGCCCGATCCCGTCGATGGCATCGATCCCCGAAGCCGTCGGAGCAGTAGCGGCCGTCCGCAGGACCGGCGGCTCCGGTTCGCGCGACGCTGCGACCGAGATGAATCGATCGCGCATCGCCCACACCAGAGCGGCCGCAGCGCCGACGACACCCACGACTTTGGCCAGTGTTTTCATCGGTCGTGATCGTACCCATTCATGGCCCGACCTACTCTGGCCGGCTGATGAAAGTCGACTTCTATTACCCACCGAGCCCCCCTGAGGGTGCTCCGGAGGCGGCCAAGGGCGCGACGAAGCTCGGCTATGACGGCTTTTTCACCGCCGAGACCCAGTTTGACCCCTTCCTGCCATTGGCCCTCGCCTCGGCGGCGGAGCCCGGGCTCGACCTCGGCACGGCGATCGCCGTCGCCTTCCCGAGGTCGCCGATGATCACCGCGATGACCGCCTGGGATCTCGCCCGTATGTCGCGGGGCCGCTTCATGCTCGGCCTGGGGACCCAGGTCAGAGCGCACATCGTCCGGCGCTTCTCGTCGACCTGGGATCGCCCGGTCCCCCGTCTGCGGGAGTACATCCTTGCCCTTCGAGCGATCTGGGGATCGTTCCAAGACTCGAGCCCGCTTTCCTTCGAGGGTGACTACTACCAATTCTCCTTGATCACCCCGTTCTTCAATCCGGGGCCCATCCCCAATCCGGATGTTCCGGTTTACATCGCCGGAGTTGGGCCGTATCTGAGCCGACTCGCCGGAGAGCTCTGCTCGGGGTTCCATGTCCATCCGTTCCACACGGTGCGCTATCTCGATGAGGTAGTCCTGCCCGGGATCGCCGCCGGGGCGGCGGGCACTGGCCGGACGTTGGATGACGTGGAGCTGGCCACAACCGTCTTCGTCATGACCGGAGCGACGGATTCCGAGGTGGAGCAGGCGATGGGCCCGGTCCGGCAGCAGATTGCCTTCTACGCATCCACGCCCTCATATCTGCCGGTGCTGGAGGCCGAGGGATGGGATTTCGGCGGTGAGCTCAACGCGATGTCGAAGCGCGGCCTGTGGGAGGAGATGGCTGCGCTGGTACCGGATGATGCTGTGCTGACCGTGGGGGTGGCGGCGACAGCCGACCGGTTGGCTGAGGCCATTCGGGAGCGCTACCGCGATCGAGTGCAGCGGATCGGCTTCTACACGATCGGTCCCACTCTGGACGCCGAGCCGGAGGCTCTCCGCGAGGTCATAGGCAAGTTGAAGGCGTAGTCAGAAAACGACTGCGCTGGTGGTGTCGACGCGGGGGTCCGGGTGGGTCGTGCGGTGGTTGCCGTCGATCTCGATCATGGAAACCGGCCCCCAACCTGGTTGGAGTTCGGGGACCTCTTCGATGAGGTGGCCGCGCGCTCGCAGGTTGGAGAGGGTCGCCCCGGCGATACCGGGCTCCACCAGGAGACGAGGCTCGGAGAAGGGCCCGAAATCCCGGACGACCCATCTCGGCGCGGTCTGAGCCTCCTCGATGGTCTTCCCGGCGAGGATTGCTCGTGCAGCAACCTGAGCCACGAGTTGAGGCTGGACCGAGCCGCCCCGGGTCCCGATCACCCATTTCGGCTCTCGATCGCGAGTCCAGAGGGTTGGGGAGAGGGTGTGCAGAGGGCGCTTCCCGGGCTGCAGCTCATTCGGGTGTCCCGGAGTCAGGGAGAAGCCGCTGCCGCGGTTGTGGAGCAGAAACCCACTGGTGCCGGCACCGAATGCGGAGCCGGTGCCTTCGAAGTTCGACTGGATGATGGACACGGCCAAGCCTTCGTCGTCGACGATGCACATGTACGCGGTGCTCGACTCGGAGCCCATCCTTCTGGGCCAGACACCCGTTGCGGCCCGATCCACCGTGTCGGCGGCCCGGCCCAACCGGGCAGGATCGAGGAGAAGGTTCGCCGGAAGGGGCGCGTGGTCGGGGTCGGCTACGAGATCGTCTCGCTCCCAGGCCATCGAGCGAAACGCCTCGATCAGCAGATGCCACCAGTCCGGGTCGGCCGGGTCCGAGGGCGGTCCCAGCATCTCGAACACCGCGAGCGTGGCAGGGCCGAGGTAGCCCTGTGAGTTGGGTGGGATCGTCCAGGCAGACATGTCCCCGACCGCACACGAGATCGGGCTGACCCAGTCGGCGTGGGATCGCGCCAGGTCGCCGTGTGTTATGAGACCACCCAATTCCTCCACGATGTCCTGGGCTGGATCGCCGAGATAGAAGGCATCTCGCCCTCCCTCGCCGACAGCGTGGAGAGTGTCCGCAAGAGCGGGCCGCTTGACGACATCACCCCGGACCACCGGCGCCCCGCCCGGATAGAACTCACGGACCGCCTTCTGCCCGGCGTAGAAGGATGTCTGATAGAGAAACGCGCCGGCCTGCTCGGTGGAGACCTCGAAGCCATCGCTGGCGTGCTCGATGGCGGGGGCGATGCACTCCCTCAACGAGAGACGGCCGAGCTCAGAAGAGAGGACGGACCACCCGTCGACACAACCGGGCACTGTGACGGAGAGCGGGTGGTCGCGCGGGATGACTTCGAGGTCCCTGACGGCGCCGGGCTCGGCATTGGACCCGGCGCGTCCGGAGGCGTTGAGCGCACGCGGCTCATCCCATCCGGGCCTGTGAACCAGGGCAAAGAGATCACCCCCGACCCCACAGGTCTCTGGTGCGACGACCCCTTGGGTCGCGGTGGCTGCGATCGCGGCGTCCACCGCATTGCCCCCAGCGATCAGCACGCGCTTGGCAGCGTCCGTGGAGAGATGATGTGGGGTGGAGACCGCGTTCGTCAGGATGTCTTGAGGTCGGGAAGCACCCGATTGAGGGCATCGAGGACGGAGCGGACCACTGCTCTCGACTCTTCGTCCTCGACATAAGCGCACCCGATGAGGTGGCGCTCGGTCGCCTCGGTCACCACGACTATCTGTGCCACCGCCACCTTGCGGCTGCCCAGCACAGGTGTGTCCATCGACGAGACGGCGAGGGCCGCCTCCTGATGGATGGCCTGGCGGATGGCATCGAGCGTGGCCTCTGCGATCTGACGGGATCGAGTCGTCACCGCGGCGGCGCCTTTCGAGGTCCCGGTGAAGACCTCGTTCTGCCACCGCAATGTCACCGAAACCACTGCGCGGGACCCGTCGAGGGTCTCGCTGACATCGACCAGCGCCGGGCGAAAGCCCATATCGAGATCGGAGTCGGCGAGCTGCACGACAGAGACCACCCGGCGGTCGATCTCCTCACCAAACAGTGCCTGGCTGAGAGACTGCACGTCCCTGACGACCTGCTTCGGTGGCTTGTTGCGTCGTGCCAGGACGTGTATTTCCTCGATATGGCCGTTGCCGGCGACGATCCTCGCCGCTTCGACACCGTCGATGCGACAGATCTTGTCCTGGAGCGCGATCAGGTCCATGAGCGCCCAGCGTACAGACAACCGGAGTGGTCTATCGGGATACACGCCTCATTTCCTCTTGTTCAGGGTTCCGAGAGGCTCTAGATTGCGGCGGGCTGGAAGGCAGTATTGGAAACGTGGGGCAGCCGAGGTCTCGGACCCGTCTGCCTGGCCTATGGCGGGCGAAGTCAGGGGCCTTTGACATGTTAAAGGTTCCCCGTCAAGACTTGCCGGGGAAAAGCGGTGAGACCGGCGTCAGACGTCGGCCTTGTACTGGACGCCCATCAACCTAAGCGGAGCGGATCGTCAACACCGGCATACAACGCCGGTGAAATACGGCACCAACAGGTGAGCGTTCTTGATGAAGGCATTTCTGGCCCGTAATCACAGTTGTGTCGCGAGCCTGGAGTCTGTGCTCGCCGGCACCCGGATCGGCTGATAACCGACGCCGGCTCACCAAACCCACGGTCACACATGTCGTCGAGGGGCTCAATGAGGCTAGGTAGGAAACGACCGTTGCGGGGATGGTTCGGACGTCTCCGCCCCACGGTGCAGCGTCGGTTGAGGATCGCTGTGCCCTACTCGCTGATGGGTCTGGCCGCCTTGGTCGGATCATTTCTGATCTCCGACATGCCCAATTGGGCCTATTGGGCCCCATTTGCCGTCCTCTTCGTCCTGCTCGAGTTCTTCGCGGTCGAGGTCAACGACCGCATGTTGCAATCCGCCTCGGTGATGGTGGCGATGAGCGCCGGGGTGATCCTGGCCATGGAACCCAATTCCGATGCAATGTTCGGTCTGGCCTTGATGGGCGCCCTTGCCTTGTTCACGCCGCTCGATTTCAAGGAGAAGCGCTGGTTCCAGCCGATGGCCAACTTCGGGCAGATCGTTACCGCCGGCGCTGTATCCGGCCTCATCCTCGACACCTATCTCGATGCTGCGCCGGTCAACGCCGGGTCCCTGATCAGAGTGCTGATCGTGGCGGCCGCGGCAGCCCTGGCCTACGCCACCGTGCAGACCCTCCTTGTGCGGTACGCGGTGAAGGTGGTTTTTGGCCGGGACAATCTCGAGCCCTGGTCCCAGATGCCGTCACTGTTCGTCGGGCAGGTGGCCATGGGCTTGGTCGGCGGCCTCATTGGAGCGGCCTTTCTCATCGCCGAGGGTGAAGCCATCATCGTGTTCATCGTGGGCGTGTACGCCATCGGGCATATGTCCCTCTACGCCTATTCGCAGCTGCGCGATTCGCACATCGGGTCGATCCGCGGCTTCGTCAAGACGCTCGAGGCCAAGGACATGTACACCAGAGGGCACACCGAGAGGGTGGCGTTCTTCTCACAGATGATCGGTGAGGAGATGGGCTTCAGTGGGACCCAGCTCGAGACGCTGCGTTGGTCGGCCCTGATCCACGATTTGGGCAAGCTGGCGGTCCCCACCGAGCTCATCAGGAAGAGGGGCCGGCTCGATGAGGACGAGTACGCAGAGATGAAGGCCCACGCCCAACTCGTCGAGGAGATCCTCGCCGAAGTGGACTTTCTCCAGCCCATGGTCGAGATCGCCTCCGGCCATCACAGCAACTTCGACGGGAGCGGATACGGCGGCAGAGGGCACAGCCAGGGTCAGCCACCCCGCGTCGAGGCATGCATCGTCGCTGCAGCCGATGCCTTCGACGCGATGACCTCGGCTCGCTCCTATCGGATGGCCCTCTCCCAGCAGTACGCCATTTCCGAGCTGAGACGGAACTCGGGGGCACAATTCGACCCCGACGTCGTCGATGCCTTCGAGCGGGCGCTGAACAAGACCGGTCGTCGCTGGGGCGCCCCGCATGTCAACGACGAGGAGATGGCCCGTCGTCTCGCCGAAGAGCCGGAGTTGACCCTCCGTGGCTAGCTGGAGCCCACGCGCCCTGTCCATCGTGTCGTGGCTCTACGTGATAGTCATCGCTGGGGTTGGTCTCTACGCGGCAACACTCGCCGAGAGCGACCCGATCACATTGTTGGTCTCGGTCGCCGCGCTGGTCCTTGCCTCGATGGTCGGGGTAGCGGCTTCCAACACGGGGAACAGGTTCACGGTGGGTCTGGCGGTGGCTGCCGCCGTGCCCTTCGTGCTCGGCTCCACGCGGGATGTGGACCTGGCCGGGTGTATTGCCGTTTACGGGCTGGGCCTGGCCATCGTCTGGGCCCTGCGTTACTCACGTGGAGAGAAGCACACTGAGCTTTTGCCCACTCTGGTGCGGAGATTCGCCGGCTATGCCGTCTATGCCACCGTGTACTCCGCCCTTCGGGTTGGGCCGTTTGCCGAGCTGACTGGAGAGTGGGAGGACCTGTTCCCATTCCTCGTTGCACTCCTCGCCTGGATCGGAGTCGAGGTGTTCGCCCGCTCCATGCTCATCGTGGGCAAACGTGAGCTTTCCCGCACCTATCTGGCTCGGTCACTGATCCACGATCTCAATGTTTTCCTCGGTCTTGCCCTCACCGGTGCGCTATTTGGCGAGCTACTGCCGGAGATCGGTTGGTGGGCACTCCCGATCGCCCTGCTTCCCTATTCGTTCGCCCATCTCGCCTTCAAGCGATTCCAGCAGACCAAAGTCACCTACAAGCAGACGATCCGTGCGCTGGCTCGCATTCCCGAGGTCTCCGGGCTCGGGGTCGACGGACACGCCGACCGCACCACCGAACTCGCCGCGGCCATCGCCAAGGAGATCGGGCTGGGCCCGGTCCAGGTGGAAGACGTGGAGTACGCCGGGCTGATGCACGACATCGGGCGGGTCAGCCTCAACGAGCCGCAGATACTTCGCATGGGCTACAGCGACACCGACATCGCCCGCTGGAGCTCGGAGATCATCGCCGAGTCGCCGTATCTGAGCAGGGTGGCGACTCATGTCCGTCATCAGTACGAGCCTTATCGCAAGCCGGGCGAGCAGACCGACCCGGATGTCTCGATCGTGTCGCGGATAATCAAGGTCGCCGCTGCTTATGACTGGCGGGTGCACCTCGAAGGGCTCTCGCCCCTGCAGGCCCTCGAGGTCCTCCACACCGGGGCCGCCTACGACTACGACCCGGAGGTCGTCGCGTCTCTGCGCCGGTTGCTGGAGAGCCGGGGGGTTCTGACC
This sequence comes from Actinomycetota bacterium, assembly GCA_032154885.1. Taxonomy (GTDB): domain Bacteria; phylum Actinomycetota; class Acidimicrobiia; order Spongiisociales; family ZC4RG35; genus JARDZU01. The sequence continues at coordinate 11,642 of JALDXP010000016.1, read as the reverse complement.
CCGGTACGCGTCTGAGCCGCAGTTGATCCGTCAGGTCTTGCTGGCCGACCCGGGTTGGGCGTGGGCGCCTCGCTTGAAATAGCGACGTGGCCGGCGCAATTCGTGCTCCAGGAATCGGCCCAAGCCGACCGCCAGGAAGACGTCACCAAGACTGATCACCTGGCCGATCCCTCCTATCCGGAGCGGTATGACATCTGCGAAGGCAGTGAGATTCGAACTGGAGTCGAGGATCACGTGCTTGAACGACCCGGACAGGTCAGGCACGATGACGGTGAATCCGCTGGCCACCTCGGCCGCCTCGGCGAGCACCGGCATTCCACCATTGACGGCGATCACCGTGAAATTCATCAGAACACCGAGACCGGTGAGCCACATCCCGGTCCGGTTGCGATTGAGCACCACCAGGGCCATGAGGAGCCCATAGGAGGTCAGGACCATCGCCAGCCCGAGACCCTCTGCCCAATCGGAGTCCGGTAGCCAGATGGTCGCCACCTGAAGCCCCAAGGCGACCAGGAGGAGCCACCAAGCCCGAAGCTCGATGTCGCCCAGGTTGGTCAGACGGCCCCCGCGCAGCACCGCCATGGCCAAGGCGATGAACAAGACAATGGCCAGCCATAGCATGTCCTACGACGGTAATACCGGGTGTCAAGTCAGACGAAGGCGGAGAATTGGTCGAGTACGAAGTGGGTCATGGTCGTGCAACGATCACTCTCTCTGATCCCTCCCGCCGTAATCCCCTGTCGGTGGAGACGATGGCAGGTCTCCTCTCTGCGACCAGACAGGCAATCGATGACCCTGCTGTGGACGTACTCGTGTACACCGGAGCAGGGGATCAGGCATTCTCTGCCGGCGGGGACCTATCGGGCTCATTCGTCGACGACCCTGTCGGGCTGCACCGGGCGAGGGGAGTCTTCGCCGACCTGTTCCGGCTCATGCTCCGGGGTGGGAAGCCGACTGTGGCTCGGGTCAACGGCCATGCACTCGCTGGTGGATTCGGGCTCGCCGTCGTCTGCGACGTGACGATTTGCGTCGACGACGCCAAATTGGGGGCACCCGAGATCGGGGTAGGGCTGTGGCCGATGATGATCTCGGCGCTCCTCGTAAGGGCGATGCCACGCAAATCTGCTCTCGAGTTGATGGTGACCGGTCGGATGATCGATGCCCATGAGGCACAGCGTCTCGGAGCGGTGTCTCGCGTCGTGCCCCGCGCCGACCTGGATGGTGTGGTGGACGAGGTCGTCGCCGCATTGCAATCGAAGAGCGCGGCCATCCTCATGATCGGCCGGGATGCCTATTACGGCATGGCCGATCTCGACTTCGACGCGGCGCTCGACCGACTGCAGACGGGGCTCACCGCAGTGGCGATGAGTGATGATGCCGCCGAGGGGATCATCGCCTTTCAGGAGAAACGTGATCCTCGCTGGAAAGGGAATCCTTCGCCGGACTCCCCCCTGCGGGGGGAGAAATGAGGCGGAACGTCCAGATCCTGGGGTGGACGCTCATCTGGAGCGGCATCTTTCTCTTCGGTTACCTCGCTTGGCAGGTGTATGGGACCGATCTCGTAAACGCCCGGGTCCAGTCGGAAGCGATGTCTGCACTCGAGAGGCGCATGGCTGAAGCCGCAGCACCCGAGGTGGACGAGGTGGTGGTGGAGGAGGAGGAGGAAGTGAGCGTCGAGCACGTCCTGGAGGATGTGCCTGGCGACGGCGTCGGCTTCGCCCTGCTCCGGGTCCCCAAGGTCGGGTTGGAGGCTGTGGTTTTCGAGGGCGTAACCAGGCCGACCCTGGCCAAAGGCCCAGGCCATATGCCGGGGACGCCCCTTCCAGGACAACCCGGTAACGCGGTCATCTCGGGCCATCGAACAACGTATGGTCGACCATTCCATGACTTCGACCTGTTGGTGGCTGGTGACAGGATCGAGGTCGACACGAGCATCGGAACCCACGTCTACGAGGTCCGGGAGTCATTCATAGTCGCCCCTAGCGACGTCTGGGTCACCGATAGCAAGCCGGGGGCCTGGCTCACGCTCACCACCTGCAATCCCAAGTATTCGGCGACGGAGCGGCTCATCGTCACTGCCGAGCTGGTGGCAGGCCCCAACGTCGATTACACGCAACAGCTCGCAACGGCAGCGTCACCGGCCTAAATGCCCGCGGTCAGCTCCTCGAGCCTGGCCGGCGTGAGGATGCCATTGATGACCTCGGTCACGCCGCCCTCCTCATCCAGGAAATAAGTGACCGGCAGGCCGAAGTTGGGGTAGGCCTCGTCGAAGGCATCATCACCGAAGGCGAGCGAGTAGACCGGGTCGATCTCGGCACCGAAGGCCCGGGCATCTTCGAGCCTGTCGTCGACGGCGACGCCGACGATCGCGATGTCAGGGTTCTCCTCGGCAAAAGCCGAGAGATCTGGCATCTCTTCGCGGCAGGGGACACACCAGGACGCCCAGAGATTGATGATCAGGGGTCTCCCGTCGTCGGTGATGTGATCGGAGAGGGAAAAGCTGCCCCCGTCGAGTAGGTCGACGGTGAAGTCGGGTGCCGGTTCGCCTACCTGCGCGACCGCGCCGCGGTCGCCAATGGCCCAGGCCACAGCGAGCCCGATGACGACGACGCCGACGAAAACCCCGCTGAGCAGGAAGCGGCGCCCCTGGAGGGGTCCCTCTGGATCTTCAGGCAGAGGCCATCTTCCTCAACACGTAGTGGAGGATGCCACCGTTGCGCAGGTAGTCGATCTCGATTGGTGTGTCGACGCGGGCGATGGCGTCGAACTCTCTGATGGACCCATCGCGGGCCGTGGCTGTCACCTTCACCAACTGGCGGGGTTGGAGGGAATCGTCGATAGCGAAGTCGAACGTCTCCGTCCCGTCCAGCTCGAGAGAGGCTGCGTCTTGTCCCTCCAAGAAGGTGAGAGGGAGCACTCCCATCATCACGAGGTTTGATCGGTGGATCCGCTCGAACGACTTGGCGATCACGACGCGCACCCCCAGGAGGAAGGGCCCCTTCGCCGCCCAATCCCTCGACGAGCCCATCCCGTAGTCGCTTCCTGCGATCACGACCAGGGGCACGCCTGCTTCCTGGTAGTGCATAGCGGCCTCGTAGATGGACTTGACCTCACCATCGAGGAAATCGGTGGTCCACCCGCCCTCGGTGCCGGGGGCGAGGTCGTTCCTGACGCGGATGTTGGCGAAGGTGCCCCTGGTCATGACTCGGTCGTTGCCGCGCCTGGACCCGTACGAGTTGAACATCGCCGGCTGGACGCCCTCGGCGATGAGGTACTGGCCGGCAGGTGTCGTCGGCGAGATGGTCCCCGCGGGGCTGATGTGGTCAGTGGTGACCGAGTCCCCCAGCTTGGCCAGTACCCGGGCATCTGTCACAGGCTCGATCGGACCAACATCGGGTCCGAGACCGACGAAGAATGGAGGCTCCTGGATGTAGGTGGAATCGGTCTCCCAGTGATAGAGATCCGCTTCGGGGGTGGTGATCGATCGCCACTCGTCAGATCCGGTGAAGACTTCGGAGTATCGCGAAAGGAACTGACTCTGGTTCACGTGGGCTGCGACGAGACCGGCCACCTCCTCCTGACCGGGCCAGATGTCACTCAAGAACACGTCTCTGCCATCCCGGTCCTGGCCCAGCGGCTCGTTGATCGGATCCCAGTCGACTGTTCCGGCAAGGGCATAAGCCACGACCAGGGGCGGGGATGCGAGGTAGTTCGCTCTCGCATCTGGCGAGATGCGGCCTTCGAAGTTGCGGTTCCCGGAGAGGACGGACACGGCCACGAGCCCACGCTCGTTGACGGCGCGGGAAATTGGCTCGGGCAACGGTCCAGAGTTCCCGATGCAGGTGGTGCACCCGTAACCGACGATGTGAAATCCGAGGTACTCGAGGTCTTCGAGCAGGCCCGAGCTGGTCAGATATTCGGTGACGACTTTCGAGCCGGGGGCCAATGAGGACTTGACCCAGGGCTTCCGCTCCAGCCCCAGCTCACGCGCCCTCCGTGCTACCAGCCCGGCTCCGATCATCACATCGGGATTGGATGTGTTGGTGCACGAAGTGATCGCGGCTATCACGACGTCGCCGTCGGTGATCAGGAACCTCTCACCATCGACTTCGACTTCGACGCCTGTCTTCGCCTTCAGGGACCCTGCCTCGATCGGCCGGCCGCCCTCGTCCTCCCAGCTCACGACGGTCGATGCCGACGATCCGCCGTTCTTGCCGAACAGATTGGTCAGATCTGATTGCCACTGGGTCCGCATGCGGTCCTGGGGACGTCTCGGTCCTGCCAGCGATGGCTCGACCGTCGTCATGTCCAACTCCAGGGACGACGAATAGGTGATCGCCCGGCTGTCGTCCCTCCACAGGCCCTGGGTCTTGCAGTACTGCTCGACGGTGTCGATCAGCTTGTCGTCGCGTCCGGTGAGGCGGAGATACTCGAGGGTGCGGTCGTCGACCGGGAAGAAGCCGACGGTGGCTCCGTACTCGGGCGCCATGTTGGCGATGGTCGCCCGGTTGGCCACCGGCATGTCGGCCAGGCCCGGGCCGTGGAACTCGACGAACTTGTCGACGACACCATGCTCGCGGAGCATCTCGGTGACTCTCAGGACCAGATCGGTGGCGGTTGCCCCGTCGGCGAGGCGGCCCGTGAGCCTGAATCCCACCACTTCCGGGAGGAGCATGTAGATCGGCTGACCAACCATCGCTGCCTCGGCCTCGATGCCCCCGACTCCCCAGCCCACGACGCCGAGGCCATTGATCATGGTGGTGTGGCTGTCGGTTCCGACCAGGCTGTCCGGGTAGAGCCATCGCCCATCGTCCCAGACCACCTTGGCCAGATACTCCAGGTTCACCTGATGGACGATCCCCGTGGCGGGCGGAACCACCCTGAAGTTGGCGAAGGCGGACTGGCCCCATTTCAGGAACTCGTAGCGCTCCTGGTTGCGCTCGAACTCCTTGCGCGAGTTGATCATCAAAGCATCCGGCCTGGCGAAGGCGTCGACCTGGACCGAATGGTCGACCACCAGGTCGACCGGGATCAAGGGGTTCACCCTCTGGGCCGAGCCCTCGTCACCGGTCATCGAGACAATGGCCGATCGCATCGCGGCGAGATCGACCACCGTGGGAACACCGGTGAAGTCCTGCAGAACCACCCTCCCCGGGACGAACGGGATCTCGGCGCCCCCAACGCGGGTGGCGTCATAGGCGGCGATGGTGGTGACGTCTGCGGCGGTGACCGAGGCACCGTCGAGATGACGAAGTGCCGACTCCAGGATGACCTTGATCGAATATGGGAGGTTCTCCGCCCCTTCGACAGCGTCGAGACGGGCTATCTCCCGGGACCCGAGCGGGGTTTCGAGCGTGGCGCGGGACCCGAATGGATCGATTGACATGGTCGAAGGTTACCGAGGGGAGGGGAATCCGATGTCCGGCCCTGACTCGAAAGGCTGGCCGCTCTTACCTAGAACCTAAAACCTATGACCTAAAACCTATCTCCACCGGGACCCGGGTCACGCAGTCGTCCTCGAGATCGGTGTGGGGGATGATGACCGGATTGCAGTCATAGGAGAGGGCGCCGAACATCCCGGCGACGATGCCCCTGTCGAGGGAACAGATGACCTCGGGGTGGCTGGTGGCGGCCTCGCCGAACGGGCAATGGGTGGTCAGGAGTTGCTGGCCCTTCACGTCAGGGTCGACGGAGAAGCCGAGCCCGGTCATGGCCCTGGCCACGGCCTGGACCGCCCCGTCGTAGCCTGGCTCATCGGGGACGCCGATCTCGGCGGCCAACTCGGCCCCATAAGCGCGGCCGACCGATTCGGCCACCTGGCCGACATTCTCCGGCGCAACCTGGTCGAGCACTCTGATCAACATGTCGACGAGCATCTCGAACCGGCGTGGGGCGAAATGGACCGAGACCTCCTTGGTGGTCGCCTCGTAGCACTTGGCCGGGCGACCGGCCCCGGGCCCGCCCTTGCCTGATGGTCGACGATGGCTGACTCTCAGATAGCCCTCGTCGGCCAGAAGATCCAAATGATGACGGGCGACATTGGGGTGGAGCCCGAACAACTCGGCGACGGCTGAAGTGGTGAGCGGCTCGGCCGATTCCCTGACCGCGATGTAGATGGCCCTTCGGGTGGGATCGCCCAAGGCTGCGGTCAGATCGGAGATCCTCGATTCGAGGGTTTTGGTGTCCATCGGGGGTACCAACCGGCCAAAACTATAGTGGCCAAGCCTTCTAACCACTGCCGGCGTAGGGGAAATGGATGCCTTCCAAAGACGAGATCTTCGAGGCGGTCGCGTCCGTCGAATCCCCCCTTCTGGTGGGCAGGACGCTGGGCGACTTAGGCCTCGTCAAGTCGGCCGAGAAGAAGCTCGGCAAGGTGAAAGTGGACCTCCTGCTTCCCAATTCGAACCCGCCCGAGATCCTGAACGAGCGTCTCCAGCAAGCGCTGGAGCCTTACGGACGCGGTGCAGATGTCACTGTCGAGGTCATGACCGAGCAGATGGCGATCGATTGGATGGGCAAACTGCGCGCGGAGTCCGGGCCCGGGCTCGGCGAGCCAGGGTCGCAGACGAGGGTCCTGGCGATCTCTTCGGGCAAGGGCGGAGTGGGCAAGTCATCTGTCAGCTCGAACCTGGCGGTCTCGTTGCGGCGGGATGGGCATCGGGTCGGCATCGTGGACGGCGACATCTGGGGCTTTTCGATCCCGAGGATGCTTGGAGTCACACAGCCCCCTGTGATGGTGGGCGAAGCGATCGTGCCTCCCACAGCCCACGGGGTGAAGGTGATGTCGATGGACTATTTCGTCGGCGACGACAAGGCGGTGATCTGGCGGGGCCCGATGCTGCACAAGGCCATCGAGCAGTTCCTCAAGGACGTGTTCTGGGACACTCTCGATTTCCTGATCGTCGACATGCCACCCGGCACCGGTGACATCGCTATCTCGATGTCCCAGTTCCTGCCCCGGGCTCAGGTCCTGCTCGTCACGACCCCGCAGCCGACCGCACAGAGGGTGGCCCGACGTGCGGCCCTGATGGCGGCCGAGGTCGACCAGCAGGTCATCGGCGTGGTGGAGAACATGTCGTGGTTCACCGCAGACGACGGCACGAAATATGAGCTGTTTGGAAGCGGTGGTGGTGCCTCATTGGCTGCTGAGTTGGGCGTGGACCTCATGGCTCAGATCCCGCTGCTACCGGCGATGGGAAGGGGCGCCGACGACGGGCATCCGGTCTCGATCGCCGCTCCCGGGTCCGAGGCAGCGGTTGCGTTCGACGGACTGGCCAAAGCAGTCCTCGACAAGCGGCCCCGCATCAGGACCAATCCGGCTCTAGTGATCAATTGAGCTCCCGGAATCGCAGCAGACGGTTTGCCGTCGGTGTGGCGGGTTGGGTGTTTGGCCTCGCCTCCACTGTGCTTCTGGTCGGAATCTGGGGCAGGGCGGTCGTGGTCGATACCAACGAACTGGCCGAAACACTCAGCCCGCTGGCGGCCGGTGACATGGTGTCGGACCGTCTGGCCAACTGGCTGGAGGCTGAGCTCGTCAGTGCCGGAGTCGATGGTGTCGGCGCTTCAGCCGCTGCCGACCAGGTGCTGGCCCACCCGTCGGTCGGGCCGGTCCTCGAGCAGCTCGTGGCCGAGGGTGTGGAAGCGGCGGCCTCGGGCGACCCGGGTGGAGGCACAATCGATGTGGCCGCCATCCTGCTACCCGCATCGGGCCAGATCACGACGGGCCTGAACGAGGCTGGTCTGCCAGTGACCAACGAGCAAGTCGACGCCGCCCTGGCTCGACTCGACCCGCTCGTCGTCCGCGATCCGACCGATCAGCCCTTTGTCGGCGCGTCCTCCCCACTGGCGGCCAATCTCGGCACCGCCGCCATGCTCGGCGCGTTGCTGATGCTCTTTGCAGGAACGGCGTACATCATCATGTCCATGGATCGGATGCGAGCGTTCAGGGCGCTGCTCACCCGCTTCGCCCTCGGTGCCCTTTCGTTTGCTGTGCTGCTGCGAATCGGGTCATGGCTTGTCGATCCGGAGGGCGGAAGGGCACCTTTCCGTGAGAGCTTCGCCCTCCTCGCGAACTCGAAATGGATGGTGCCGCTGACCATCGGCCTGGTCGCGATGGCTGCCGCGATCGTCTTTCGCGTGTTTCGCCGACGGGTCAGACCGGTGGCAGCGTCCCACTCAGAAGACGGGCGGCCCATACGCCAAGAAGCATGACCCCGGTGCCGATGAGGATGGTGTTCACCCATCTCGTCGGGATGGGTTCGACCCGACCCGAGCGACGCAGCAGAAACCACGCCCAGCCCCCGATAGCCAACACGGCGATCAACGGCACCAGCGGGTGGTAGCCGACGGCGGTGCTGAAGTGGCCCCGCAGCAGGGACGAGGCGGCCCGGGTCATGCCACAGCCCGGGCAGGCCATCCCGGTGATCAGAGCGAAGGGGCAAATCGTGACACCGGTGCCCTCCGGGCCGATCGAGGCGAGGAGCCCGAGCACCGCGATCGGGGCGGCGAGTACGAGCCGGTCTCTCCAGACCCTGGTCAACGGAACATGTCCTCCCGCCAGAACTCCTCGGACCAAGGAACCAACGCCAATCCGGCGATGGTGGCGATGATCGCGAGGATGATGCCGAGGCCCAGGAGGACCGTGGCGATGATCCCGATGATCCGTGCTGCCGTGGCCGTGCCCTCGTTCTGCGGGTTGCGGCGCCCTGTCTTGATCCCCTCCAACTCGTTGTTGGCCATGATCCAGGCCACGATGCCGAGGACCTGGCAGCAAACCAGGCCAACGATGCCGAGGACGAGTGCGGTCGAGGCCTGACTGGCCTCGGGGTATGCGGTCGACTCTTGTGGGAAGCTCATGCCCCGAGCCTATCGGTTCAGACGATCGAGGGTCCGATAGAGGATCGAGGCGGGGGTGAGGAACCAGGGATTGCCCCGATAATAGAAGCGCGTGGGGTGGGGCACCTTGGTGAAGACGCTCGGAGACTCTTCGCCCAACAGCATCCCAGCCAGCTCGTGACCCATGAGCGTGGAGAGACCCACTCCGTGACCGGCGTACCCCAGGGCGTACCATGCGCCGTCCACCTGGCCCATGTGGGGCACGAGATCGAAGGGGACGGCGAGCTTGCCTCCCCAGACATGTGTCAGGGGCACGTCTTCTAGCTGACTGAAATATCCGATGAGCTGGCTGCGGAGGGCGGCGGCGGATTCCTGTAGGTCGAGCCCCGTGTGGAGGTTTCGCCTTCCCCCGATCAGAATCCGATCGTCCGGGGTGCGCCGCATGTAATTGAGCAGCCGTTTCTTCGTATATGTCATCGCCCCGCCCGGAAAGATCTCGCGGGCACGATCACCGATCGGTTCGGTGACGACGATGTATGACCCGACGGGGACGATGCGCCGGGCGAGCTCCGGCGAGGGTCGATTCGTTGTGTAGCCATTCGTGGCGAGGACGATCTCGCCGGCATGGATCGGGCCCTTCGAGGTCACCACCCGGAACCCGGGACCGTCCTTCTCGAACGATGCCGCCTCACAGTGGGGCACGAGCCGGGCACCTGCCGCGGCGGCCCGCGAAGCGATACCGAATACGAAACGGGCAGGCTGTATGCCGAAGCCCTCCGCCTCGAAGATCGCGGTGGTGAAGGGCCCGTCCCCGATCACCTCGCCGATCCGACCTGGGCCGAGCACTTCCCAGTCCACTCCGACATGGTCCCGATACCAGGAGACGCTCTGTTCGAACCTGGCCCGCGCGTCCGGGCCTATCCCGAGGGCAGCCATGCCGCCCCGCATGATCTTGGCGTCGATCGACTCGGTGACGGCCAGGTCAGAGACGATGTCGACGGAGCGAACCGTCGCCTGCCACATCTCGCGCCCCAACTCCGGGCCGTGCTGATCGAAGATGACCTTGATCCCCGCCTTGATGTCCGGTGAGACCATGCCCCCGTTCACACTCGACGCTCCCGAAGCGATCTCCTCCGAGTCGACGACCACAACCGCCTTCCCGGCACGGGCCAGACGCAAGGCGGCGGTGAGCCCGGTCAGACCGGACCCGACGATCAGGACGTCGGCCTCACCGGGGAGATCGGATGTGATGTTCTCCGGCCTGGGGTGCTCCTCGACCCAGAATGGAGTGTGCTTCACATGGCCTCGAGGCCGACCCGGAACAGTGACGCCATCTCGGACACCTGATCCGGGGTCATGATGAGCGGCGGCGACACCTGAAGCCCGCCACCCCCGACCGCCCGAGTGAGGACACCCGCTTCACGACATGCGGCGGCGGCGCGGTAGGGGAGGGTCTCGTCATCTCCGACCGCCATCTGCACCGCCGCCAACGCACCGACCCCACGTCGGACATGGTCCACGACCGGCAATTCCTCGAGCGGGAGCAATGCCTGGTACAGCTCGTCCTCGAGAGCCGCGGCTCGGGCCAGCAGGCCCTCTTGTTCCAGGATGTCCATGACGACCAGGCCGGCGACGCAGGCCGTGGTGTGACCCGAGTAGGTGTATCCGTGGCGGAACATGAGCCCGGGCGTGTCGAAGAATGGGGCGGCGACCTTCGGAGATGCAATGACCCCACCTAGTGGGGCGTAGCCGCAGGTGACACCCTTGGCGAACGTGATCAAGTCAGGCTCCAAGCCGTACTTGTTGGCAGCAAACCAATCCCCGACCCGCCCGAAACCGGTGATCACTTCGTCCGAGACATAGAGCCCGCCGGCGTTGCGGACCAGTTCCTGGACTGCCCCGAAGTACGACGCCTCCACCGGACGGACCCCGCCCGCTCCGATGACGGGCTCGACGAAGATTCCGGCGATTCGCTCGGCGCCGGCATGGTCTATCGCCTTCTCCACGGCTTCGGCGTCGTCGTGGGGGACGATCACGATGTCGGCAACCAGGTCGCCGCCATATCCAGAGCGATTGGGCTCCATCCCGCCCAGCGACGTCCCATAGGGATGCATGCCGTGGTAGGCCCATTCCCGGGAGATGAATACGGTGCGCTCGGGCTGGCCGATCGCATTGAAGTAGCGCCGGGTCATCTTGGCTGCGGTGTCGACGGCATCCGATCCGCCGGAACCGAAGAAGACCTTCGAGCCTTTGTCAGGGGAGACGGCGGCGATCCGGTCGGCCAGGTCGATCGTGGGCCTGGTCCCATAGTCGATGAAGGCATGAAACGCGGGCAGCTTGCGCATCTGCTCCGCCATGGCGTCGATGATCTCCGTCCGGCCGTAGCCGACGTTCATGTACCAGAGCGAGGCTGCGGCATCCAGGTAGCGCCGGCCCGACTCGTCGTAGACGTAGATCCCTTCACCGCGATCGATGATGAACGGGGCGTGCTGCACCTTGCTCATCTCCGCGAATGGGTGCCAGAAAGCAGACATGGGCGACGAGGGTAGCGGTGGCAAACCGTGGGTACTCTGCCGCGCCATGCCGGCCGACCTCGTCTTCGTCAATGGGCCAGTCTTCACCGCCGGACCGGCGCGTTCGTTCGCCAGGGCCCTCGCCGTCACCGGGGAGCTGATAACTGCCGTGGGAGACGAAGCCACTGTCTCCGAATCGATTGGTCCGGCGACACGGGTTGTCGATCTCGCCGGCCGGATGCTCAGCCCTGGATTTCAGGACGCTCATTGCCATCCCGGGAGCAGTGGTCTCGA
>JALDXP010000015.1:0-22021 GCA_032154885.1 Actinomycetota bacterium | reverse complement strand
AAGAAGGCGCCCGCCTTCATCACGTCGTCCCAGGTGTTGCCCCCGACCAGCTGCTGCGCCATGAGGTCGAATCCGGGGACGACGACTTCGTCGAAGAACTCGCGGATCCAGGCTGGCGGCTCACCGATGCAGATGGGGGTGCCCAGCTGGACCGAGTACCCGTTGTATCCGCAGGCCAGCTCGTTGATGATGATGTCGCCCTTCTCCAGCCGCCTGCTCGAGGGCCACGGGTTGCCGAACACCATGCCGGGGTCGTTCATCGGCGTCGACCCGATGATGTTGAAGTCCGTCTGACCACCTCCGTCCATCACGGCGTGGGTGGCCGCGGCTGCCAGCTGATACTCGGTGACGCCGGGACGGGCGATGGCGGACATGGCGTAGAAGGCCTGGTCCATCAGCTGGCCTGCCTTGCGGACACACTCGATCTCCTCGGGGCTCTTCTTGTGAACCAGCTCGTGGAAGAAATCACCCACACGCTCCAGGGTGGCCTCGGGGAGCCCGTCACGCAGTCTCTCCCACTCGTCGACGGGAAGATGGTGCCCGTAGACGGGATCGACACAAGAGATCCCGATCGTGGCGTTGGCCAGGCCCCATTCCTCGACCAACTCGACGATCACGTCTCCGGAGTGGCCCCAGCGGGAGTGCCTCACGTCCTTCAGGGGGGTTGCCCTCCGGACCGCCTCACGATGGGCCCCGCCCGGGCCGCAGATGAGGACTGGCTCGCCCTTCGGAGGCACGACGGCATACGCCGACATGCCGTGCCACTCCCAATGGTTGCTGAGCCAGCGCATCCCACCTCCCCAGCTCCAATGATTGGGCCCGCCCGAGGCGATCAACACGTCGATGCCGAGCCGTTTCATCTTCTCCTGCGTGGCATTGAACCGACGCTGATACTCGGCATCCGAGAATCGCTCATAGACCGCGTCGGAGTACCAGGGGGTGTTCGTCAACCGGCCGAAGACCTCGGTGTGCATCTTCCCCACGGCGTCCTTGAAGTCGACATCACCAGGTGTCATGGAACCCTCCTCTAGGAAGCCAGCGAGTCGAGCAAGTCGAGCCGGTCCAAGTCGGCACGCAGGGCTTCCATGCGCTCGCCGCTGAGTGGGATCAGCGGGGGGCGGACCGGCCCCTGCGGCAGTCCCATCAGCCCCAGCCAGGCCTTGAGCTCGGCGATCGGGATCGCCCCGCCACCCTGTGCCAGCCACTGGTCGCGCATCCATCGCTCGAACGCATCGCGCTCTCGGCCCAGCGTTTTCTGCAACGCCCATGCTCCCTCGATGTCCCCTGCGTCTGCGAGCCGTGTGTAATCCAGGATTGGGCGGTGGTCGGGTGTCTGATACATGGCGAGGGCGGGTGTCGACATCAGTGCCGGGAAACCGTGATCCAGGTGAAGCCCGAGCCAGTCCCCTTCATCGGCATCACAGACCACGATCCGATCACCCACCAGGTCCTGAACCTCGAGCAAGTGCTCCATCGGCTTGGGATTCTTTATGCCGCACACGGTCTCGAGGTCACTGAGCTCGGCGATCAGTTGTGGGCTCAAGGCATACCCCGAGTAAGAGGTGTTGAAGAGAAAGAAGGGCACCGCGGATTCCGAGGTGAGCCGCCGGTACCAGTCACGCACGATGTCGTCAGTCGGCTTGATCGGGAAATACGGGTTGATGGCGATCACGAAGTCTGCGCCGATCTCCTCGGCATGCCGGCTCAACCGGGCGGCCTCCGAGTACACGTGATGCCCGATGTGCGCCATGATCGGCACCCGCCCGGCCGCTGCACCCACCACCAGTTCGTGGACACGCGCCCGCTCCTCGATCGTCATCGACCAGAACTCGCCCATCACCCCACCGCAGAAGATGCCGTCCACTGCCAGTCCGTCGATGTAGTAGTCGACTGTCTTGCGAAGCGTCCCCTCGTCGATCTCCCCCGATGGCGTGAATGGGGTGGGAATCGCGATCCAAAGCCCGTTGACCTTTTCGAAGGCCGTCTCCTTGGCGGGGCTCAACGCAGTCATGTTCGGTGATCTCCTCTCTCCTCACGGATCAGCGCCGTGAGTTGCCGCAATGGATTGCACCAGATCGACCCGACGCTAGCAGCGCATACGTTTGTGCGAATACAGTCCGGGCGATGCCGAAGGAGTCTGAATACACCAGGGGAGAGGCCAAGGCCTGGGCGAGGGAGACATTCCACGGGGCATGCAATGTGATCATCCCCTCATACACGTCGGATCTCAGCTCGCTGAACGAGGCGGCGATCCGCCACGATGTTCGACGCAACATCGAGCTCGGGTTCTGGGGCGCCCTACTCGTCTCCGAGGCGGGCACCTCCATCGACGAGATGCGCGCGTTCATGGAGATCGCCCTCGACGAGGCGTCGGGGGAGCATCGCTTCCTCCTGCAGGGAGTATTCGACACGCCCCGCGACATCATCGTCATGGCCAACGACGCTCGCGCCCTCGGTGTCGACGGGATGCTGCTCGGGCACCCGAACAGCTTCTATCCCTCATCGGCGCAGGAGGTCGAGGAGTACACCATCGACATCTGCCGGGCCACGGATCTCGCGGTGGTCCTCTTCGTAGTCGAGCACTCCAATCTGCGGCGTCTCGATGTCCATGGATTCCCGGCCGACGTGCTCGACCGGTTGGTCGAGATCGACACCATCGTGGCCGTCAAGTACGAGCTGGGACGGCAGCTGACAACGAACACCTACGAGACCTTCAAACGCTTACAGGATGCCGACGTGCTCCTATCCGACCCGATGGAGTTCAACGCCCCGATGTGGGTGGACATATTCGACATGCAATGGATGGGGACGAGCAACTACGAGTACTACGGGTCCTACGTTCCGCGACTCCTCGACATGCTCCGTGCCGGGAAGACGGAGGAGGCGATGAGTGAGTATTGGCGAATTCAGCCGGCTCGAGACGCTCGCTCTGTGACCATGAGCTCGGGTGGTTCGAACTTCGTGCACCGCTACCTATGGAAGTTCCAGGCCTGGCTCAACGGGTACAACGGCGGACCGATCCGCCAGCCGGCGATGAAGCTCTCCGAGAGTCAGATGAGGACCTCGGCGGAGGGCGCCCGGAAGGCAGGGATCGCATTGGGGGACGAGCCGTTCGCGGACTTCTTCGTCGGCCGCAACCCGGCCTGAGCATGAGGATTCTCGACGCGGCCGCGGTAGACCATCTCATCGATGACGAGTTGGTCCTCGACGCCATTCGTCGCCTTTTCTCACTGCCGATGGGGTCGGAAGACGTCGGCCTTGGCCGCATCGACCTGACCCACCCCAAGGGATGGCTCCGGTCTCTCCCTGCGTTCATTGCCGGCGAGGATCTGCTCGGGTTCAAAGTCCTTCACCGGACAACCGGAGTCGGGATGAGATACACGATCTACGTTCATCGGCTCAGCACCGGAGAGTTGATCGGCGTCGTCGATGCCCTGGAGATCACCAACCTTCGCACCGGTGCCGTGTCCGCCGTCGCTACCGACCTTCTCACTCCCCGGGATCTCGGAGTGGCGGCCATCGTCGGCACCGGGCCGATTGCCCGAGGCCAGCTTCGCGCCCTCGAGCTGGTGCGGCCTGCGGCCGAGGTCCGAGTGTTCGCCAGGACCCCGGAAAATCGACGAGCATTCGTGGACGAGATGTCGCGATTCGTCTCCGGCCGTCTCGTCGACTCACCGACTTTGGAGGATGCTCTCGAGGGTGCCGAAATGATCACACTCGCCACCAAGGCGACAGTCCCCGTGCTCCGGGCCGAGCATCTCCGCCCCGGCATCCATGTGAATTCGGTAGGGCCGGCAAGCAGGGATCGTGTCGAGGTCGACCCGAGGATCTTCGACTCGTTCGATCGGGTCGTGTGCGACTCGGCCTCTCTGGTCCTCGACGAAGCCGGCGACGCATATCAGGCCGTCGCGAACCAAGGTTTTCAACCCGAGCACGCCGAGGAACTGGCCAGCCTCGTGGCCGGGAATGCACCGGGCAGGGGCCAGCCGGAGGAGATGACTCTCTTCAAGTCGGTGGGCACCGGCGCCCAGGACCTCATCGTGGCGGCCGGCCTCCTGGAGCGGGCCGCTGCGGCTGATGTCGGCACCGTCGTCGGCGACGTGAATTCGATCAAGGCGATCGCTCCGGGCGGATGAGCGCGGGGCGTCAGCCCGCCCTGATCAGCTCGAATGGGTAGGCGTGGAGCGAGCGGGCCCCATCGTCTGTGACCACACATAGCTCGCCGACCTGCACCCCGACTGTCTCGTCCGGTGAGATCACGTTGGGCTGGATGACGATCGTCTGACCCGCTTCGAAGACCCAGTCGTCGTCGACACCATGGGTCGTTTCCCTGGTCCGGATCGATGGGGGGAGAAGACCGATCCCATAGCCGTGCACCAGGCCATCCCTGATCGTGAATCCCCGTTCCGAGATGGCGTCCGACGCCTCCCAGACAGCTTCGATTCCGGCGCCGGTGCGAATCGAGGAGGCCACTGATCGATAGACCTCTTCTGCGGTGGCGTGCAGCTCCGCGATCTGGGGCGTGGGCTCGGCCGAGACCGTGAATGTGCGAAGGCACTGGCCCGCATAGCCGGCATATCCGACGGCGATCTCGCACGTCACGACGTCGCCGGCCTCGATCGCCCGGTTGGAGAGCACCTGCGCCGGGACGCAGCGGTCCGGTCGGCTCATCGGAGTGGAGGCCAGGTAGTAGAAGCCGGTCATCCCCCCGTCGGCGAGATATGACGTCTCGATCGCCGCGGCCAGCTCGTACTCCCTGATCCCCGGCGTCAATCCGTTCTGCAAGCCCGCCAGGGCCGCATCGGTGAACGAAGCTCCCCGTTGCAACCACCTCAGCTCCTCGTCGCTCTTCTTCAGCCGGATCTTGCGGAACCCGGCGGTGACGTCCTCGAACCTGCATTGGTCACCGGTGGTCCGCCGCATCGAGTCGTGTTGCTGGTAGGGCATCCACCCGATGACCCCGACGTTGCGAAGCCCAAGTCGTACGAGCTCCTCGCCAATCGTCTTCCCGTTGTCGACTCCGCCCCATCTCACATCATCGAGAAATGAGACCTCGGTGGCGTTGGGCACGTGGTTGTAGCTCTGGGCAAAGAGCGTCTCGCCCTCGGAGGAGACGACGACATAGTTGTCCCGCATCCCCAGGTAACCGGAGAGGTAATAGACGTCGGCTTGCGCGGTGCGGTTCTGTGCCGACCAGCCAAACACGACCAAGCCGTCGAGCGCGCGCTCCTCGATGAACTCTGTGACCAGCCCCCGTCGCCTTTCGATCTCGGCGTCGCTGAATAGGGGGTAGAGATTGGCGTTGGGGGACTCCACGACGTCACTCCGTTGTCGGTCTTGGCCGCAGCACCATAGCCATGGATCCCGCCCAGAAAGCACCCCGAATTGGTTGCACCACCCCGCGCTCCTGGTTAGCGTTGCAAACGATTGGGCAAATCAATGAGCCCGTTCATTGTGGAGAAAATTCGAGGAGGAACTCCATGGGACGTAAATCGATTGCGTGGAGGATGCTGGCCTTGGTCGCCGTCCTAGCGCTGGTCCTCGCGGCCTGTAGCAGCGGGGAGACGACCGACGACACGTCGGGTGGCACCGGCACCACCGCAGCGGCGGGGGAGGTCCCCAACCCCGATGTGCTTGTAGTGACCGTCAACGACGACGTCTTCAACCTCGATCCCGCCGCGGTGAACGGGAATGACGTCGGCATGAACGTCATTCTGAACGTCTATGACCGCCTCGTCGCACTCGCTCCCGAGGATGGCGCCGTGATCCCCTCGCTGGCAACCGAGGTCCCCAGCCCCGAGAACGGCCTCATCTCCGAAGACGGGCTCACCTACACCTTCCCCCTTCGCGAGGGTGTGGTCTTCTCGGATGGTTCCGACATGACCGCCGAGGACGTCAAGTACTCATGGGACCGAGTGGTTGAGATGAACCTGCCCGAAGGTCAGGCCCCGCTCTTCGAGAATGTGGCCGCGACCACCGTCGTCGACGATCTGACGTTCGAGGTGACCCTGAGTCAGGTGGACGCGTCATTCCTGGCCTTCCTCGCTGCACACCCGGTGGCCTCCGTGGTCAGCCAGGACGCGGTGGAAGAAAACGGCGGTATCACGGCCGGGCAGCCAAACGAGTTCATGGCTCAGAACATGGTGGGTACCGGCCCCTACACGCTTGCTTCCTGGGAGCGTGCCGACCGCATGTCGTTCGACATCAATCCCGACTACTGGGGCGAGCCGGCCCACTTGCCGGTGCGTTGGGAGCTGATCGTCGATTCACCAGCGACAGGGCTACAGGCCCGTGAATACGACATCGTCGATATAAGCCCGACGGACGTTCCCTCCTTCGACGGGATCGAGCATGCCGTGGTCAACACCGACATCCTCGACCTGCAGGTGCTCCAGATCGGGATGAACATGAACATCGCCGAGGGAGCCCTGCCTGAGGGGGACACCATCCCGCTCGACTTCTTCCAGGACGTGCGGGTCCGTCAGGCCTTCAACTATGCCTTCGATTACCAGGGATATATCGACGGGATCCTGGGTGGTCTAGGTGGCCGGAACAGCTTCGTCCTCCCCGTGGAGATGTATGGCTACGACCCGGATGCCCCCATCTATGAGACCGACCCGGCGATGGCCGAGCAGCTGTTCACCGAGGCCGGCTATTGGGATGAGGGGTTCACGATCTCGATCTACAGCGACCAGACCCATGAGGGATTCACCGGGGCGGCGCTGACCCTGAAAGACAGCATCGAGGCCCTCAACCCCAACTTCACTGTCAACGTCCTGGCGGTGCCGGAGGCGCAGTTCGACGAGGTGCTGGCCACCGACCCGCTCCCGGCCGCGCTGTGGTCCTACACCAGCTCGCAATACAGCACACCGGATGCCTATCTCTTCGACAGCGGGATCTCGGATGGGAGATACGGGGCAGTCAATAGCTTCGTGGACGGTTACTCCGACCCGGCCGCCGTCGACGACCTGATCAACTCGGCCCGCACCGCGCTGGACGAGCAGACTCGTCTCGACATCCTCTCCGAGATCCAGACCGTCCTCTACGAAGAGGCCATGTGGATCATGCCGGCCAACGAGGGAGCGCCCTCCGCCGCCGGGGACTGGGTGACCGGGCACATCGAGAACCCGATGTGGCCGCGGCCCTCGCAGTACTGGGCCATATACGACAAGTGAGGTAAGAACCGTCCTCGAGCCCGATTTCGCTTCTGTGATCATCCCGGCCAGGGCAGGGGTGATCACAGGGGTGACCATCGGATGCGGTGAAGTAGACTCGCCGCAGGGAGCTTGACTGGTGCACAGGTACATAGGGCGACGTCTGTTGGGGTTGCCCCTCGTCATCATCATGGTGAGCATCCTGGTTTTTGCGCTCACCCGTATCGGCGGCACGCCGATCGGCCCCTACCTGGAGCCGGGGATGACCGACGAGGAGATCGCCGCCCTCGAGGAGCGGTTCAACCTCGATGAGCCGGTTCCCATGCAGTACCTGGCCTGGTTGGGCGGTGCCTTGCAGGGTGATCTCGGGTGGTCGGCAGTGTCCGCCGCGCCCGTTATCGAAGTATTCCGACAGAGGATCCCGGCATCTTTCGAGTTGGGGGCCTTCGCAGCCGTCTGGGCGGTGACGTTGGGGATCGGGCTGGGCACGTTCGCGGCGCGACGTCGCAATCGCGTCGGGGACCAGCTCGCCGGCGTGGTAGCCGTCGGCGGGGCGAGCATGCCCACCTTCTGGCTCGGGATCGTCTTGCTCATCATCTTCTGGTCCTACCTGGGATGGTTTCCCCACGGGAGGTCCGATCCCGATATATGGGCCAGCATCCCCCACCCCACCAACTTCTACACCATCGATGCCATCCTCGCCGGGAACGTGAATGCCCTCAAGGATGCCCTGTGGCATCTGGTGCTTCCCGCACTGACCCTCGGCTACGCCGCCGTCGGCATCGTCACCAGGATGATGCGCTCCTCACTCCTCGAGGAGATGGGCAAGGACTACGTCGATGCCGCCCGGGCCCGTGGCCTTCCCGAGAACCTGGTAGTCCGGCGTCATGCCCGGCGCAATGCCTTCATCCCCACCATCACCATCATCGGGCTCTCGATCGGGATCATGTTCGAAGGGACGGTGGTGGTGGAAACCATCTTCGGCTGGCCCGGTCTGGGCAGCTGGATGGCGAGCTCGGTGCTCAGCGGTGACCAGGGCACCACCCTCGCATTCGTCATCTTCACCAGCGTCCTCTTCGTGACCATCAACATGCTGGTGGATGTCACGTACGGGTACCTCGACCGCCGTGTCGTTGTGGGGAGGTCCTAGTCATGTGGTTCTCAGCCGTCCGCGCCGAGCGGGCACCGGGGGTGGCGGTGCGGGAGTCGCCGTTCAGGGTCAAGGTGGGGCGATTGGCCTCGACCACACGAGAGGTGTTCAGCAAGGGGAGCACGAGGTTTGGGGCGATCATGATCCTGCTTCTCTTGAGCATGGCGATCTTCGCACCGCTCCTGGTCGACGAGAATCCACGGGGCGCCTTCCAGATGCCCCGGGACCTGAGCGCCGTGGCGGCGCCGCCGGGCACGGAGGGTCATCCCCTGGGCACCACCCGTCTGGGCGGGGATGTCCTCTATGGGATCGTCTGGGGCGCCCGACTCTCGTTGCAGCTCTCGATCTATGTCGTGGCCGGGGCGGTCTTTCTTGGCCTGATCGTGGGGTGCACGGCCGGGATCGTCGGAGGCAAGGTCGATGCATTCCTGATGAGGATCGTGGACGTCTTCCTATCCATCCCCACCCTGGTCTTCCCGCTCGCCATAGCCGCTGTCCTTGGCCCATCGTTCGAGAACATCGTGGTGGCCCTGGCGGTGATCATGTGGGCGCGCTACGCACGGATCATCCGAAGTCAGATCCTCCAGGTGCGTGAGGAGGACTATGTCGACGCGGCTCGGGCGATCGGTGCTTCCAAATTCGGCATCATCCGCAGGGACATCCTGCCGAATTCGTTCACTCCGGTGGCCGTTCAAGCGACGCTGGACATGGGTCACGCGGTGCTGCTGGGCGCCACCCTCGCATTCATAGGGCTTGCCGTGGCCGGCCAGGCGGAGTGGGGGACCCTGGTCAGCGAGGGACAGGCCGACATCATCGCCGGGCGGTGGTGGACTTCGACTTTCCCCGGTCTGATGGTTTTCCTGTGGGCCCTCTCGTTCAACCTCGTCGGTGACGGTTTGCGAGACGTGCTCGACCCGCGCACCGAGGGGCGCTGACGGACCTCAGCGGTATTTCAGGCCAGTACCGGTGTTGAACACGAGGGTCCGTTCCTCGGGCCCGATCCAGCCACGGTCCCGCAGCGTGTTGAAAGCAGCCCACGCCGCGCCCGCCTCGGGGCAGGCGTCGACACCCGTGGCCGCAGACATCGCGGCCGCAGCCGTCTCGATATCGGATTCTGGGACGGCGATCGCCGTGCCCCCGGTCTCCCGGAGTGCGCGCAGGCAGATGAACCCTGCGATGGGGTTGGGGACACGGAGCCCGTAGGCCGTGGTCCGGGGATCGGGCCAGGGCTCGGTGCGACGGCTGTTGGTCCTGAAACCTTCGACCACAGGGGCACACCCGTCTGATTGCACCGATACGAGTCGGGGGCGATCCGCCCCGATCCATCCCATGGCCTCCATCTCGTCGAAGGCCTTCCACATCCCAACCAGGCCCGTCCCGCCTCCTGTCGGGTAGACGATCACGTCGGGCAGATTGCCGTCGAACTGCTCCCACAACTCGTACCCCATCGTCTTCTTGCCCTCGACGCGGAACGGCTCCTTGAGGGTGGAGAGATCGAAATCGTGCGGCGATCGGTGCTCGGCCAGCCACCTGCCCGAGTCGGCGATCGTGCCGGGGACCAGTTCCACCTGTGCCCCGTACTGCCGGGATTCCTCGACGAACTGCCGCGGGGTGTCCTCGGGCATCGCCACCAGCACCTCCACCCCGGCTGCGGCCCCATACGCGGAGAGGGCACCTGCTGCGTTCCCTGCCGAGGGGGCGACGAGGCGTTGGACGCCCAAGGCGACGGCCGCGGATACGCCCATCGACATGCCGCGTGCCTTGAAGGACCCGGTCGGGTTCCGCGCTTCGTCCTTCACCCACGTTTGCGCGTCGGCCTGCACGAGTGGTGTCCACCCTTCGGTGAGCGAGATCGCCGCCTCCGGGAGGATGGGAAGGACAGCCGAATAGCGCCAAAGAGAATGGATGGATGGGTCGATCACCGAAGCCGGGTCCGTGTCGGGCTTCAACCTCATATTGACCTGCAGGGGCAGACCGCAAGACTCGCACACGGAGTGGAGTCGTCCGATTTCGTGATGGGCACCGCAGTTGAAGCAGGTCAGGGACTCGAACTCGGGGTTGAAGGACGCCACGGGCCCGGCCGCTGTCATTGGCGGTTGGTCCCCTGGAGCAGCCGAGCGACGTTCCCTCCGAGGATGAGGTCTCTTTGCTCGTCCGAGAGACCGGGAATCGAAGTGACCGTGTCCACCGGCGTGGGATCACCCATCGGGAATGGGTAGTCGGTTCCCATGAGAACGTGATCGGCGCCCACTTGGTCGACGAGAAACGCCAGCGGTGCAGGGTCGTGAAGGACGGTGTCGTAGTAGAGGCGACGTGCCAGCTCGGACGGAGGGGTCGAGATGTTGCTCGCGGTCAGCTTGGGCACGGCGTCGAACCCCCGTTGCATGCGGCCGAGTTGATAGGGGATGAAGCCGCCACCGTGGACAACGCAGAGAACGAGACCGGGGAAGCGCTCCAGAGCTCCGCTGAACAGGAGATGAGCCACTGCGATGGTGCTCTCCGCAGGACGCCCGACCATGTTGTCGAGGAAGTTGCGCGACAGATCGACCCCCGGGAGCGGGTCACAGGGGTGCAGCACCACGGGACATCCAAGATCCTCGGCTGCCTCCCAGAAAGGATCGAGCCCCGCCTGATCGAGGTCGGTGCCGTCGACAGTCGTGGCAATCTGCACTCCGGCCATTCCCAGGTCGCTCACTGCGAAGGCCAGCTCCTCGGCTGCTCGAACCGGGTCCTGCAACGGGACTGTCCCCAGTGGGAGGAGGCGATCGGGATGTCGGCCCGCCTCCGCGGTGATGATCTCGTTGAACCGGCGTGAGTACTCGCCCGCGACAGCACGGCTCAGCGCATACGCGGTCAAGTCGATCCAGCCCGAGATGAGCTGGACGTCGACTCCGGTGGCATCCATGGCGCGCAGGCGGGCATCGAGGTCGGTCAACACCGGGTTGAAGGGCGCCAGGCGCACCCTGCCTCCGATCACCGCGTATTCGCCCTTGCCCTCATCTGCCAGCTCGATGCCCAGGCTTGGGCCCTCCTGGCGCAGGAGGTCAAGCAAAGCTGCCGGGATGCAATGGGCGTGAATGTCGTAGGTGGTCACGGTCGAATTGGATCTCCTGGATTGCTCACGACGCTGCCTGCGTCATGCGGGTGGACAAGGTGGTGTCTGGCTCGAGGATGTAAACGCCGCCGTTGACTCGGTCGGTCACGTAGACCGTGTGCTCCTCGGACACGAAAACATCGTTGATCTGGGCTGCAGTCTGGTTCGGTGGGCATTCGGGGATCCAGTGCGCAACCTCCACCGGCTCGTCGGGGTCGGCGAGGTCGTAGACCCTGAGACCGGCGTTGAAGTAGGTGGCGAACACGAGCTCCTGGCTCCGATAGCTGTTGGGGCGGTTCTCGTGCAGGCAGTGGGACCCGAAACGCAGCCCCCGTTCACAGAAGTCGCCCTCGGGCACCGGGCAAATCGAACGCACGAAGGGGGCGGTCTCGTCAGAGACATCCACGACTCTGACCATGTGCCTGTCTCCGTCGCATCCCTCTGTCAACACCTCATCGGTCACTACCACCAGATCGCGGCCGATCAACGGGAGACAGGTGTGGGTGTGCCCACCTTCGTCCCATCCGAGACGGGAGATCGTTGTCGGGCGAGAAGGGTCGGAGAGGTCGATCACCACCATTCCGCCGTCCCAGAAACCCAGGTAAGCGCGGTCCTCGTGGACCATGGCGTGGTGGACGAGCCAATCCTCGCCCTCGGGCGTGTCCAACGCCTCGCCACCCGAAGTCCACATCCCCGGCCACCACCAGCGCCCGACTTCTGTCGGGTTGGCCGGATCGGACACGTCGACGATCAGCCAGATTCGACCGGTATACCCGTCGGGGGTCGCCGAGACATAAGCGAAGCTTCCGCCTTCGTAGACGATTCGGTGGACGCCGCGGCCGCCGGTGTCGAAGAAGCCGAGGCGTTGGGGGTCGTGCGGATCATCGAGGTCGTAGATGGCCATCCCCACCGGGGCCGGTCCCTCGCTCCGGAACAGCTCGTGGTTGGTCATCAGGAGGCCGTCAGCCACCTGGACCTTGTGAGTGTGGGACCCCTTTGGTGCGTCCCACTGACGTACCACGAGAGGCGACGTCCGGTCGGAGATGTCGAGGATCGAGGTGCCCATGCCACTGGGCCCGAAATGACCGACGTAGAGGGTGTCGCCGTGAGGCATGACCTGCATCCCGTCACCGAAGCCGTTCAGATCGGACTGACCGACGAGTCGAAATCCAGCCGTGTCTTCGGGGTGCATGGGTCCTCGCGCTTCCCACCTGGGGCCTGCACAAACGTTTGTAGCATGCCCTTTCGATCCATGCGAGATTACCTCCGTCGTCTGCGCGCCACTACCGGGCTACGGGAACCGACGCTCGTTTCTGCGGCCGTCCTCACCCTCACTGCGGTTGCCTTTTTCCGGGTTGCCCTGTTGCCCGAGTTCGGCCGTGAGCTGTCGATGTCGACGTTTCAGTTGGGGCTGGTCACCACCGTGTTCGCGCTGGGCAGACTCGTGGCCGACCTGCCGGGCGGCCATTTCGCCGACAGGGTGAGGGCCATCAACCTCATGGCGCTGTCAGCAGGAGGGGTGGCTCTGGGCAGCCTCCTCCTCGGGCTCTCCTGGGTCGCACTGGTGGTCTACGTTGCCTCTTTCCTCCTCGGGATCTGCTCGGCCACCACCAATGCCACGGGGATGACCTTCTTCTCGACTGTGTCCGGTGCCAGTCACCGGGGCACGTCCATGGCGATCTTCTCGGCTGCCTTGCTGGGCGGGCAGGCCATCGGGCCGGCGACGGCCGGTCTGATCGCATCGGTCGGTGGTTGGCGGGTTGCGATGTTCGTAGGCGCCGGCGCTGCCGGGATCGTGGTTCTCATCTTGTTGATGGCCCGCTCGAATCGGCCCCCTTCACCGGCGGCCGCCCGGACGGGCGAATCAGGTCTGGTCGACCCCGGGAGCCCGTCCTTTCTGCCGCTTCTGGTCTTGCAGAGCGTTTCCTTTGCCGTCTTCCTCACTCTGGGCTCTGTCTCGCAGACGATGGTGCCGATCATCGGAGCCGACGACCTCGGGCTGGGCACCGCAGCCATAGGGCTCGCCCTTGGTGTTGGAGGGCTGGCGCGGTTCGCGGGGACGCTGGTGGGCGGGCGCTTGTCAGATCGACTCTCGAGAAAGTCCGTGCTCGTGCCGGGTCTGTTCATCCAGGCCTTCGGTGTCGCGCTTCTCACACTTCAACCCACTGTGGCCTTATGGGTCGCCGCCATCGTCGTCATGTCGCTGGCCAGCTTCGCTGTCCCTGTTGCGGCCACGATCCTGGGGGATATCACCGACCCGGCTCGGATCGGAACCCATTTGGGCCGTTTTCGATTCGTTGGAGATCTCGGCTTGATCACAGGACCGCTGGTTGTGACGGGCCTGTTCGCCGGATTCGGCAGAGTCGTGGCTTTCCTGTTCGTGGCGGCCGTCCTGGTAGCTGCGGCCTTGCTCTCCTGGAGGTTTCTTCCGGAGACGGGCGGCGCTCAGGTCTAGAAAGTGCCACGGCATCGATCGGCCTGAGGGGGGTTTGGGTACCCTCGCTTTGTGAGCGATCCTGCTGGAAATGGCGAGGCGCGAGCGGGCAAGCCGCCCACGTTGCGTGACGTGGCCCGCGAGGCCGGGGTGCATGTGTCCACCGTCTCCCGCGTACTCAACGACCAGGCCGCCGCGGGGCGGATCACCCAGGACACCGACGAGCGAATCCGCGAGGTGGCGCGAAGACTCGGCTATCGGCGCAACACCATCGCCCGCGCCCTGCGCACCGGTCGAACCCTCGTGGTCGGGATGGTCGTTCCCGATGTGGCGAACCTCTATCAGGCGGGTATCACCCGTGGTGCCGGCGACGTCCTCTACGCCCACGGCTATTCGCTGATACTCGCCAGCACCGACGACGACCCGAAGCACGCCGAGTCACAGGTCTCTGCAATGCTCGGAGTTCAGGCCGACGGCCTTCTGTATGGAGTGGCGAGGGAGGACGACGCGGTTCTGACCTGGCTCGTCGACGAAGGGATCCCGGTGGTTCTCTTCAATCGTGGGGCGGAGGGACGGGGGATCAGCGCCGTGCTCCCCGATGATCGCACCGGGACCCGTTTGGCGGTGGAGCATCTGTTCTCACTGGGTCACCGCGACATCGTGCACGTCGGCGGGCCCGAGGACGTCTCATCCACCGTCAATCGGCTCGCTACGTTCGAGGAGCTGCTCCGGGAGGCGGGGCTGAGCGGGAGCCATGGCTTTGCCCACCGTCACACCGAGGAGGAGGGTTACCGGGTGACCCGCGGTCTGCTCGAGGAGCGTCCGGACACGACTGCAGTGCTCGCTGCCAACGACCGGCTTGCGTTGGGTGCGATCGATGCAATCCGGGAAGTAGGGCGATCGTGTCCGGAAGACGTCTCGGTGGTCGGCTTCAACGACATGCCCTACGGCGACCGGTTCTCACCACCGCTCACGACAGTCCACATTCCCCAGAACAACCTGGGATCGATGGCGGCGAATCTCCTGCTGGAGACCATCGCGGATCCGGGGAGGCCCGCAGAGACCCACCTCGCGTCGCCGGAGCTGGTGATCCGGGGATCGACGGCGCCTGCCCCGAACTGACAGCTCATCCGTCCAGGGGCTAGTGTCTGAACAACCGTTTGCGCACAGCCCCTGACGGTCACGATCGGAGACGGAAACTTGAATCGCGAGCACATGCTTCTCGCCAACATGACCCAGCCCGAGGCACAGGACGCGCTGGGGCGGGGCACAGCCGTGCTGGTGACGGGCAGCATCGAGCAGCACGGGGGTCACCTCCCCCTGGGCACCGATGCCTGGGCCGCTCTCACCATCGCCCTCCGCGTCGGTGAGCGTCTCGAAGCCCCGGTGGTGCCCATCTCCCCGGTAGGCGTGGCGTCCTATCACCTTCCCTGGCCGGGGTCATTGAGCATCAGTCCTGAGACTTTGGCGACGCTGCTAGTGGAGGTCTGCGAGGGTCTGGCCAGTGCCGGCGTGGTGAGGGTTCTCATCGTCAACTGGCACGAGGGCAACTCAACTGCGATCCGGCTGGGTGCCGACCGGGCCCAGCAGAAGCTCCCCTTGCGAGTGATCGTCGCCGAGTCACATGTGATCACCAACTCCCTCTTCCCCGACGAGATGGAGTTCACCCATGCCGGATCGATGGAGACGGCTGCGATCCTGGCCCACGATCCGGCGTTGGTGAGGCTCGACGGGATGGTGGACGGTGCAGCCATAGAGCGAGCCACAGATGGACACGCCCTCTTCCGGCGTCGCGACGTGTTCCCCGTCGTGAAGGACTTCAGGGAGGTTGCACCCGAGGGCTGGTACGGAACACCCGACTCGATCACCGAGGAGCGTGCTGGAGAGATCATCGACGCGGTGGCCGAGCACATCGTCAGTTCGGTGGATGAGGTGTCGAAGAGTCTGGCGGAGCGGGCCCCGGGGCCGGGGAGAAGCACATGACCACCATGCGCGCCGCTGTGCTGAAGGGATGGAACGACCTAGCGGTGGAGGATGTCGAAGTCCCCGAGCCGGAGGCGGGAGAAGTCCTGCTCAGGGTGAAAGCATGCGGCCTCTGCGGCACAGACCTGAAGATGGTCCACGGTGCCTTCGAGAAACGGGGTTGGCCACCCTCATTGCCCTTCGTGATGGGCCACGAGTGGTCGGGGGAGGTGGTCGCTCTCGGCAAGGGTCTCGACGATCTGGAGTTGCAGCCGGGCGACAAGGTGGTGGCCGAGAACCACGTCGGTTGCGGTCGGTGCCCGATGTGCCGTCAGGGGAGATACAACCTGTGCGAGAAATCGGGCACTCCCGGGTATCGGCTGTACGGACACACCGCCCCTGGCGCGCTGGCAGAATTCGCGGTCAGACCAGCCCAGATGCTGCACAAGCTGCCCGACTCGGTCAGTCCTCTGGAGGGGGCGCTGGTGAATCAGGGGTCGCTGACTGTGCATGCCATGCGACGGGTCGAATTCCTGCCCGGGTCGAGTGTGGCCGTCTTCGGGCCAGGTCTCCTCGGCCTTCTCACCGCGGCTGTGGCGTCGGCCTCCGGAGCTGCGCAGCTGATCATGGTCGGGCGGGGTAACAGACTCGATCTTGCAGCCAAGATGGGCTGTGACGACGTGGTGGATTACGAGAAGGAGGACCCGGCGGCCGGTGTGCGTCGCCTCACCGGTGGGCGCGGGGTGGATTACGTCTTCGACTGCACGGGAAACCCCGACGTCCCCGCTCAGGCCATTGGCGCCGTTCGCCGCGGCGGGAGAATCGCTCTGCTCGGGCTCACCGGGGGCAAGCCGTCCGAGATCGATGTCGATCGTCTCACCCTCGACGAGGTAGATCTCATGGGGATTCGATCCAGCCCCAACGCCTATCCGGCAATGATCGCCCTCATGCGCTCGGGCAAGGTGGACCTGAGCCCTCTGGTCACCCATGTGTATCCGCTCGAATCCGTCGGCGAGGCCCTCGCCGCGCTCGAGTCTCGTGAGGCGGTTCGACCAATCGTGGAGTTGTGACCGTGGCCCTCGTGGATCATCCGCACATCTCGATCTTCGGCCCCAGCGAGTGCACTTGCACCGAGGAGGAGGCAAAAGCCCTGGCGGTTGTAGCTGCCTACCGGGTGGCGAAGGTATCGGAGCGTGGCCCGTTTCTGGCTCCTGGCTTCAAGCGCCACCGCGCCGGCTTCACCCACATCGGCGACCTCTGGGAGAGCGAGGGGCCAAAGGGGATGGACGACGAGTCGATGAGGGACCGTGAGAATGTCCTCCTCGACCTCACGGCCAAGAACGACAAGGTCTGGGGGATATTTCGCGTTGTCGGGACCCACACCGGGTCGCTGTATGGGATCCCTGCCACCGGTAAGCACATAGACGTCGTCGAGGTCGGCCTCTGGCGTGTCGAGGAGGGCGTGATTGCCGAGGCCTGGTACTTCGGAGATGAGCTCGGGCTCCTGCGGGCGATTGGAGAGAACCCGCCCGACCTCACGAAGGCGCCGGGGTAGCCCTGTCGGCTGCACGTCATCGGCGACCAGGGCCACGTTCGACCCGGTTCGACTGACCCGATGACCACCGAGGCCGTTCTCGTGATCCTGGTGATCTCAGGCGCCTATCTGATCAAAGGTATTACCGGGATCGGCGGACCGCTCCTGGCGGTGCCCTTCATCGCCGGAATCGCCAGTGTGGAGCTGGCTGTCGTGGTCCTGTCCCTGGGGAACCTGGTGTCGAACGGCTGGCTGCTATGGGAGCACCGCGCCGGAGGCCGCGGCACTGGCTTCGTCATGAGGCCGTTCCTCGTCGTCGGTATCCCGGCGACCATTGCGGGGACCTGGCTCCTCACCGTGGCGGATGATCGGATTCTCTCCGTGATCATCGCTGTCGTCATCCTCGGCTATATCTGGCGCTACCTGGCGGATCCCCATTTCGTGCTCGAGCAGGGGACCGCTCGCCGGATGGCCGGCCCAATGGGCCTCGTTGGAGGGGGTCTGCTGGGTGCCACAGGCACTGCCGGGCCTCTAATCGCCACCTACATGCACGCCATCAGACTCGGTCGCCCCTCGTTCATCTACATGATGAGCCTGACCTTCCAGATCTTCGGCGTGATCCAGTTGGTGACACTGGTCATCCTCGGAGCTTTCACCCCGGAGCGAACCGTTCAGGCGCTGTGGGCCATCGTCCCCGTGACGGTGATGACGGCGATCGGCATTCGCATCGGGCGCCGGCTGAATCAGCGGGTACTCGAGTTCCTCGTGCTCGCGCTGCTGGGGTTCGCTGCCGTTCGGCTGCTGCTATCGGCACTCGTCTGAGGGGGCCAGGTTTGATGTCGCCGCTCGGTGTGGAGCAGGCACGCGGTGAGATGGCCGTCATCGACGTCCTCCAGCTCGACCGGCTCCACCGGGAAGAACCTGATGTCCAGGCTGCTGCCATCAGTGGACACCGTCTCGAGCGCCGCCTTCATGGCCGGCGGCATGTCACCTTCCTGAATTGCCCGAACAACCGCCGACGCCGACTCCTCGTCGTGGAAGACCAAGGTGGCGTCGAAGTTCGATCTGCGGTGCACATCGGCGAGACCGGCTGCCAGCAACTCACGGGCCTGGAGCCACGCCACTGCGTCGTCGACTTCCCAGCCGCAGGCCGGGGTGGCTACGGGGCACCGGGTGTGGAAGCGACAGCCTTCCGGCGGGTTGGCCGGATTGGGCACCGCCCCCTTGAGGCCCTTCATCACGGAAACCTCTGCGCGGATGTCGGGGTTGGCAGCGAGGAGGGCCTCGGTGTACGGGTGACGGGGATCTTCGAATAGCTCGCTGGCAGTGCCGTACTCGGCGACCTTGCCCAGGTACATGACGGCGATGCGATCGCTCATCAGCCGCACGACACCGAGGTCGTGACTGATGAACAGATAGGTCAAGCCGCGATCTTTCTGCAGCTCGTGGAGCAGGTTGAGGATCTGGGCCTGCACCGAGACGTCGAGGGCGCTCGTCGGCTCGTCGAGAACGATGAACTCCGGATCGAGGGCGAGGGCCCGGGCGATGGAGATCCGCTGTCTCTGGCCGCCGGAGAACTGGTGGGCGTATCGGTAGAGGTGCTGGCGACCGAGACCGACGCTCTCCAGCAGGGACACGACGCGTTCGGTGAGCTCCTGGCCTGATGCCTCCTTATGTACCTGGAGCGGCCGGCCCACGAGGTCCTTGACGAGCTGCCTCGGGTTGAGCGAGCTGAAGGAATCCTGGAACACGATTTGGCAGTTGCGCCGATACTTCCGCCACGCCTTTCCCGACATGACGTCTACACGGTGATTCGCGTCGATTCGCTCCACCTGCTTGCGTTGCTCCACGGTGCGATCGGCCTCGGGGATGGGGTCGATCAGGTCGAGCGTGGCGGCGTCCTCGTCGGGGAGCCTGAAATAGATCTTGCCGCCGGTCGGGGGCGTCAGGCCGCTGATGCAGCGACCCAGGGTCGTCTTGCCGCATCCCGACTCTCCGACGAGACCCATCGTCTCGCCGGGGCGAACCTCGAACGAGACACCGTCGACAGCCCGCACATTGCCCACTACCCGTTGCAGGGTTCCTTCCTTGATCGGGAAGTACTTCTCGACCCCGCGCACCGAGATGACTGCCCGTTGGGTCGCCCCGGGTGGCTGTGCTGCTTGGTCCGCAGTCACGGAAGTCATGAGACCCACCTTGCCAGCGTGGGCAGGACAACAGATCCATCGTTCGCGTCGTAGGCGAAGCAGGCGACTGTGTGCTCCGCGCCCACCATCACGAGCCCCGGGTCGGAGGTCCGGCATATCTCGACGGCGAAAGGGCAGCGGGTGTTGAATCGACAAGCCGGGGGCGGGTCGACGAGTTCAGGGACCGTCCCCTCGATCGCCGCGAGCTCGCCTCTCTTGTGGAGGGCGGATGGGACGGCGGCCATGAGACCTCTCGTGTAGGGGTGCTTTGGATCGCTGAACACCTCTTCGGTCGTCCCCGTCTCGACGATCCGCCCGGCATACATCACGGCCACCCGATCGCAGATCTCCTTGACGAGCGAAAGGTCGTGGCTGATATAGAGAACCGAGGTCTCCAGACGCTGCTGCAACTCGGCGATCAGCTCGAGGATCCTCGCCTGGATGGTCACATCCAGCGCCGTCGTGGGCTCGTCGGCGATCAGCAGGTCGGGATTGCAGGCCAGGGCCTGAGCGATGAGGACGCGCTGTTTCATCCCACCGGACAACTCGTGGGGGTAGCTGTCCATGACCTTGCGCGGATTGGGGATCTGGGTCTCTTTGAGGGCGTCGGCGACCAGCACGTCGACTCGCTCTCGCAACTTGTCTGCCTTGGCCCGCCACGGAGGGAGCTTGAGCAGGAACCGCTCGAAGCTGTTCGACTGCTGCCGGGCGGCGCGGCGTATGAAACGGGGCGCGCTCTCACCACCCAAGGGCTCGAGGAGGTCCTCGGAACGGTGCTGGTAGAAGACCTCTGCCACCTGGCTTCGTATCGAGAGGGCCGGATTCAGCGCCTTGCCCGGATCCTGGAAGATCATCGCGATCCGATCGCCGCGGATCTCCAGCATCTCCTCGTGTGGGATCTCGAGGAGGTCGATCGGGCCACTGCCGTTCTTGCGCGCCTCGGTCGACCAAAAGTCGATCTCACCGCCTGCGTAGATTCCGGGAGGGCTGGGAACGAGACGGATGAAAGAGCGAGCAGTCACACTCTTGCCGCAGCCGGTTTCTCCGACCAGCCCCAGGGTTTCCCCATCGCGTATGTCGAAGGAAACGCCATCGACGGCGTGCACCACCCCCGCCTTGGCCTGGAAATAGACCTTGAGATCCCGGACCGAGGCGACCAGCGGCCCGGTGGCTCGGTCACGTGTGGGGTTGATCTCGACCTGACTCCGTGTCACGAGCACACCCCATGCGGCCAATACCTGGCGCCGATCGAGGTCACGCCAACCAGTATGTCATGGGACCGCCGGCTAGCTGTCTTCACCTCTCCCTCCTCAGCGCAATCGATTGCGACCGAAAATGCACGATATAGCGTGGGCACGAGACGTGCAATAGCTGGTCAAGAGGGCACCGGTAACCGATGAGTTTCGCCACGTCGAACCGTCTAAACCTTTGTCGGGACCTGAATTGGTCGGGTGCGTCAGATCCAAGGAGATGAGCATGAGAGAGTTGTTGGTGCAGACCTTCCTCACGCTGGATGGTGTCATGCAAGCCCCGGGCGGGCCCGAGGAGGACGACAGCGACGGCTTCGCCTTTGGGGGCTGGTCGGTGAACTACTGGGACGACGACATGGGTCAGGCGATGGAGGAAGTGGTGAGCAAACCGTTCGCCATGGTCCTCGGACGCCACACCTACGACATCATGGCGGCATTTTGGCCCCATGCCTCTGAAGAGGAGGGTGCGACTGTCTTCAACGAGGCGACCAAACATGTCGCGTCGCGGAGTCGGCCCGACCTGGCCTGGAGCAACTCGCTCCTCATCGAGGGAGACGCCGCAGAAGGCGTCGCTGCCCTCAAGGCCGAGGATGGGCCGGAGTTGCAAGTGCATGGCAGCGGGAACCTGGCTCAGACGCTGATAAGCCACAATCTGGTAGACCGGTACCGGCTGTGGATCTTCCCAGTCGTGATCGGGTCGGGCAAGCGTCTGTTCGGCGAAGGCACCATCCCCTCCGGGCTCGAGCTGATCGAGGGCAGGACGTCGTCGACGGGGGTCTTCATGGGCACGTACCGCGCTGCCGGCGAGATCGTCACCGGGACGTTCGGGTCGGTCTGACCACAGAGGATCCAAGCTCGACCACAATTGCCTCGTGCGTGTCGCCACCTGGAATGTCAACTCGTTGAATGCTCGACTGGAGGCAGTCGAGAAGTGGTTGGACCGAGCTGCGCCCGACGTGTTCCTGATGCAGGAGACCAAGCTGGCCGACGATGAGGTCCCACACCTCCTTCTCCAGGCGGCCGGGTACGAGGTGGTTCATCACGGCGAGGGACGATGGAACGGAGTGGCGATCGCCTCACGGGTCGGGATCACGGAGGTGGTCACCAATTTCGGCGCCGGCCCGGTGCGGGATAGCCGAGGCAAAGGCCCGGCGGAGGAGGACTTCAATCCCTTCGACGAGGCCCGGATGCTGAGCGCGACGTGTGCCGGGATCAGATTCGTCAGCTTGTACGCGCCCAACGGCCGCCAGGTGGGAT
>JALDXP010000014.1:0-22240 GCA_032154885.1 Actinomycetota bacterium | reverse complement strand
GCCGGTGGTTGAGCACGTCGTAGGCGATGTCGTAGACATCCTGGGGAAGGAGATGGTCCCGGCCCCGCAGCAGTGCGAGGGCCCTTCCGGCATTGATGAGCCCGATGCTGGCGCGGGGACTGGCGCCGTAGGCGAGCAGCCCCTCGATGGACACCCCATGCTCGGCAGGGTTCCTGGTGGCGAGCACCAGCCTGACGGCATAGTCCTGTACCGCCCGGTCGACGTACACCGCTGACGCCGCCGCCTGAAGCCCGGCCACATCGTCGGTCGAGAGAAGGGCAACTGGTGATCCAGATGCCTGATGCCGGGAGCGATCGACGATCTCATGCTCCTGGTCAGGTGTTGGGTAGTCCACCGGGATCCGCATCAGGAACCGATCTCGCTGAGCCTCCGGCAGGGGGTACACGCCCTCCGATTCGATCGGATTCTGCGTGGCGAGCACGAGGAACGGCAGCGGCAACGGGTACGTCGTGCCTCCGATCGAGATCTGACGCTCACCCATCACCTCGAGCAGGGCCGACTGGACCTTGGCCGGGGCACGGTTGATCTCGTCGGCCAGGACGAAGTTGGCGAACACCGGGCCCAGCTCGACATCGAATCTCTCCGTCGACGGACGGTAGATCCGGGTGCCGACGATGTCCGAGGGCAACAGGTCGGGGGTGAACTGGATCCGGGTGAATGTGCCCCCGAGAGTCTTGGCCAGGGTAGAAACCGTGAGCGTTTTGCCCAGGCCGGGCACGCCTTCGAGAAGGCAATGGCCGCCGGCCATCAGCGCGACGAGGACGCGCTCGAGGACCCGGTCCTGGCCCACGATGACCCGCTTCAGCTCGGCCATCACCTCACGGAGTTGCATCCCGTGCAGTCCGGGCTGAGGAGCGTCGCTCCTGGGTGTGAATGGACTCGTGGTCATGAGGCCTGTCCCTCCTCTGGCGCAGCCGGCGCCGGCACTCCAAGCAGCTCCTCCAGCAGCTGTTGCAGCTCCGGCGGGATGTCGGCGGCGCCGAACATCTCGTCGAGCATCTCTTCCAGGCCAGGAAGATCTTCCAGACCTTCCATCCCCTCGGGGCCGAATAGATCATCGAGGCCAGGCAGAAGGTCTTCGAGACCGGGAACCAAGCCTCCCAACCCACCGGCGTCCTCCGGGGCGGGAACAGTCGGCGCCTCGACGCCGCCATTTGCCTCGACTTCTTCGATGAGGGAAGCGAAGTCCTCGACAGGCACTGCGAACCCGACACCGTCGTTACCGCCCGACATCGAGGCGATGGCGGTGTTTATGCCGATGACCTTGGCCTCGGCGTCGGCGAGCGGGCCTCCCGAATTGCCCGGGTTGATAGGAGCGTCGGTCTGGATGAGCCCGGTGAGCGTCCCCATCGGCGTCTCCAGCTCACGATCGAGGCCCGAGATGATCCCTGCGGTCACCGACTGCTGGAAGCCGAACGGGCTTCCCAGTGCGATGGCCGGCTCACCCACTTCGACGGTCCCGGGCTCGGCGATGGTCGCAGCCACGAGGTCGGTCGCATCGGTGAGGGCGATGATGGCGAGATCCCGCTCTGGGATCCGCCCCACAACCCGCCCATCGAAGGACCGCTCATCGGCGGTCTTGACGACCACGTCGTCAGAGAACGAGACAACGTGATGTGCGGTCAGCACCAGCCCTGAGGTGTCGTAGATCACGCCAGAGCCGACCCCCCCACCGGCCTCGAGCCCGCCGAGGATCTCGATGTGCACGACTGCGGGGCCCAGCGCTGCGGCGACGGCGCCGGGGCTGCCGGCTTCCGCCTCATTGGCAGCCACCGTGGGTGTGGTCGTGACCGACTCTTCGCGCTGCCAAAGCCAGGCCGCTGCACCAACCAGAACCACGACGACAGCAGTCAACGCGTAGGTGAAGATGCGCAGACCGCTTCTCGGCGTCTTCTCCACGGCCTCGACCGGCGCTATCGGGGCAACCACCGGCTGCTCCTCGGTGATTGGGGGGTGCGGGTCACCGATGGGCGGCGAAGCCGGAAGATCGCGCCAGGAGCGCCGTCTCGGGCGGAGCTTGGGCGGGCTAGGGTCGAGTTGGGTCAAGGCATCCTCCGTGTGGTCAACCGCCGCAACATATGAGATGACCTTTAAAAGGCCTGTCAAGCAGAACCGTTCTCCGGAGGTCCTCCGGGTTCACCCATGGGATGTTCGGCCGCTTGCTCGGCAGCTAAGACCACGACCTGATGTGGTCGCGTCGGGGCGCACGTGCAATGTCAACTCAGCAAGTTCACCGCGTTTGCGACCACGAGGCTGAGTATCAGCACCGAGATCACCGACTGGACAGCCATCGCGGCTTTCGCCCACGCGGTCATCGGCATCACATCCGTGGGGCTGAAAGCCAATGCGTTGGTGTGGCCCAGGTACAGGTAGTCGCCGAAGGTCGGTCGCCAGCCGGGTGCCGCCAGCTCTGGATTGATGTGCTGCACGAAGGCGAGGTCGGGAGGACGAGCCACGTGGTGCAGTCTCTCAGCGGGGCCGCCTCCATCGAGCTCCCAGTAGAAGAGGGAGAACGTGATATTCGTGTCCAGCCAGACCAGAGCACCCGTCGTGAGTAAGTGGATGGGGCTGTTGAACGAAGGTGCGCCGGCGAGAAGATCGACGACGAGTGTCCCGGCGGCCACCATGGCCGCAAACACGAGCACCACCGTCAATGTGATCGACAACCCCCGGATGAGGTGGCCACGCCGATCGATGCGTCCCGGGTCCGCGAGCAGTATTGCGATCATCAACGCGACGGCGAG
Organism: Actinomycetota bacterium; assembly: GCA_032154885.1. Classification (GTDB taxonomy): domain Bacteria; phylum Actinomycetota; class Acidimicrobiia; order Spongiisociales; family ZC4RG35; genus JARDZU01. Next base: position 19,475 of record JALDXP010000014.1, on the reverse strand, counting down.
ACCTGCCAGGATCACATGGACCCCATTCCGCAGTGGTTCCGGTACGAGGAAGGGCAGGCCGATCAGTGCCAAGACGGCGAGAGTGGGCAGGAATCGGTTCTCGCCGGCGAGACCGTCCGCGGCTCCTTCATCAGGTGGCAGAGCCCCTCCATTCATCAGCTCACATCCGCCAAGGGGACGGACGGAAAGCGTTCTCTTCCAGCGCTGAAGCCTACGATCCGAGCAGACCTGTCTCTGTCAGTCTTTCGATGGCTGCACTTCTCGAGGACACACCCAATTTCCGGTAAATCGACGTGGTTTGGGTCTTCACAGTGCTGTGGGTGACATAAAGCCGGTCGGCGATCTCCCCGAACGTGAGATGGGTCGACAGGTACGGGAGCAAACGAAGCTCTGCCCCGGTGAGCGAAGATGCTCCCGTGTTCCCGACCGGAATCCTCTCCACCATTCTTCGCACTTCTTCAGTTTGCTCAGGCAGCCGTCCCAAGGAGGGCCTCACCCGCAGGATGTCCTTGGCTTGCCGGAGCACTGTCTTCGCCCCGTCGCGATCGCCCAGCGCCACGTACGACCGGGCCAACTCGATCAGCGCCTGTACCGACACCACGGGTAACGCATACGTGAGGAGACCTCTCAGCCTCGCCGCCCGGGTAGCGAAATCCCTCCCCTTTGTGATCTTTCCGCGGTGGAGGGCCTCCCGCGCCGCCCAGGCATACACGACGGCACTGGTCCAGTAGTCGTCGAAGCCGCCCTCCTGCACGATCGACACTGCCTGCGACGTGAGCTCTTCCGTTTCGGTCCAATCGTGGCGCTCAGCGGCCGCTATACACCGCTCGGCCAGAATCACCGCCGCAAACGGAAGCTGACCGGCGTGCATCGTTGCATCGAAGGCAGGGACGAACCCGGCATCTGCTCGCTCTGGGTCGCCCTCGATCAGGTAGGAGAGTCCCGTGGTGAAGTTCATCGTGGCCCTGTATGGGCTAGCCGGGCTCAACCCTTCCAACGCACTGAGGGAATCGACACGCATCCTCTCGATGCCGTCGCGGCACAAGTTGGCCCGCAGATACGCCAGATAGCTGTCCATCGTGCTCCCGTCGGGAATCTCCGCGTCCGGGGAAGCGACATCTGCTGCGGCGGCCCAGCGATCACAGGCCCCCGGCTGGCCCAGCAATGCAAATATCAGTGCACCGTGGACAGCCACCGCCGGATAGAGCTCGACGAGTCTCTTCTCCTCGAGCCACCGCATCCAACTCATCACGGTGTCGACCCGGCCGCTGGCCCATACCGGCTGGGCGAGGTCGAGAACCAGACGAGCCACCGCATCTGCATCGCCGGCCTCTTGCGCGTGGCTCAGTGCCAACTCGGGCCGGCCGTTTCGTTCGAACCATGACGCGGCCCTGACATGCAGATCTTCGATCGAGTCTGGTTCCCTGCGCTCTAGCTCCCTCCGCAACATATGCCGCATGAGGTGGTGGTACCGGTACCACTCTCGCTGCCGGTCGAGTGGGACAATGAGGAGGTTGCGGCGCTCCACCTCTTCGAGGAGGAGCGCGGAGCCTTCACGACCAACGACTTCATCGCACAATGGACCCGACATCTGCTCTAGCACCGATGTTCGGGTCAGGAAGGTCACCTCCTGCGGCGAAATTCGGCCGAGAAGCTCGGACCTCAGGTAGTCAGCTATGAGCTGGTCATCGTCGCTGAAGCTGACCACAGGCCCACGGCTGTCTCGTTCGCCTTCGAACGCGAGCGCAGCGAGATAGAGACCGACAGGCCATCCCTCGGTGCGGCGAACCAGATCGCTGACCTCATCAGATGTGAGCTGCAACCCGAACTGGTCGAAGAGCTCTTCGGCTTCATGTTCATCCATCGCCAGATCGTCGAAACCGACCTGATCCAACTGACCGCGTGAACGCATCAGGGCGATCGGAAGCGGGGGAACCGTGCGTGAGGCCATGGCGACTCGCGAACCCTCGCCGAGACTCATCGACAGCTCGGCGAGCAGGTCGAAACATTCCTGGTTGAAGAGAGCCTCACATTGGTCGAGGACCAAGCTCACCGGGCCGGACAAGTCCGAGAAAGTCGATGCCAGTCTGTGTACCGCGCGGAGGGCGGCCCCAGAGCGGGGAGAGGTGACCGATCGGAGAAATCCACTATCCAACGGCTCGATGCGATTGACAGCTGTGGCCACATGGGCGAGAAGCACCGAAGGGTCGTTGTCCCGCTCGTCCACCGACACCCACGCTACCGGCGAGTCGGTCATCTCCGCCCACTGTGAGAGGAGAGTCGTTTTGCCATAGCCGGGCGGTGCCACGATCGACAGGAACGGGGCCGAAGAGGCGCGGAGCCGTCGCATGAGGACCTTTCTCTCGACGATCTCGGCCCGGGGGATCGGTGGATGGAGCTTCGGATCCCAAATCTCGAAAGGCGGCCACACCATGGTTCCCACCCCAGAACTCACGCTCATCTCGGTGGGTCTCGTTGCGCGTTGATGCCCGTCAGTCGCCACCGTCCGCGACGTATGCGACGCGCTCACAACCGCACGACACTCGATGCAACCGCACCCCAGAAGGTGTTGGGTTTTCGCGGCCAGATCAGGGCGGCGACGATCCATCCCCCCAGGCACATGTGCCCTCGGCGATGAAAGGCCATACTGGCAAACTAGTTGTTTCGTTCAGAGCAGGAATCAGCTACGGCGGCGGCGGGTCGTTTTGGGTTGGCTCACGCATTTTCCACGCTTTCCTCGGGCAGCATGCCCTGCTGATCCAAGCGGTACAGCCAGATGAATGCCGGGCCTACGAGCACCGCCAAGAGCACAGCGGCGACGATGAGCGCAACCTGCGTCCCCTCCGGAGCGGATGCCTGCTCCAGGGTCAGCGTCTCGGGAAGGATGTAGTCCCACTGGGCCACTCCCCACGACAGAACGAGGGTCGCCACGGCCAGCGCTGCCGTGACTCGGGTGAGGTGGGCATGACTCCGTCTGAGAAGCATCACGAGTGAGATCACTCCCAGGAGAACGGACGCGATCACGATCGGGAGGGCTCGGGTAACGAGCCCATCGAAGACGTACTTGGCATCGTCGCGGAGCACGAAGATCCCGACTCCAGCCACGAGGCCGGCCGCCACTGCCGTCCCCACGGCTCTACGGCGAAAGTAGTCCCCCATGCCCTCCTGGCCCACTCGAACTGCGTCGACGACGAGATAGACACTCGCCAGATAGGCGGCGACCGTGACACCGAGAATCCCGCCGAGGATGGACGTGGGGTTGACCCACGAGGCCACCGGATCACCGGCGATCCCACCCGCGGGCACGCGTCCCGAGGCGACGGCACCCACCACAGCACCCATGCAATAGGGCACTATGAGCGACGGTATGGCGAAGGCCCCGCCGAATATGCGTTGATAGCGGGTGGTGGTCACCGCCTTGCGAAAAGCGAAGCCGGCGCCCCGGAGGACGATCCCGAGCGCCGCGATGGTGAGTGGGACGAACAGGGTGAGCCAGATAGAGGCATAGGCCTCCGAGAAACCCGTCCAGAGGACCACGAAGATGAATATGAGCCAGACGTGGTTGCCTTCCCACACGGGACCGATGGCCCGCTCGATGACTTTTCTGGGCTCGGCACCCTTCCTGTCACCCCCGGCGAAGAGATCCCAGAAACCGGCGCCGAAATCGGCCCCACCAAACACGGCGTAGGCAATTACTGCGAGGAGAAGGGCCGCGGCCACGATGGTGGTCATTCCTCACCCTCCTCTGACCGCGAGGCAACCGCGGCGGGGGCCGACGGCCCATAAGGGACATCGTGATCCTCGAAGCCGTCGTCGCGAGCCTCCGCCCCCTCGAAACGACGCTTCATTCCCCGAAGGACGAGAATGACGCTCACAGCTAGAACCAGGTAGAGAGCGAGAATGGTGAAGAAGCTCACTACCACCCCTTCATTACCGGTAGCGGCGTCCTCGACGAGCATGACCTCGTAGACGATCCACGGCTGGCGACCAACCTCGGTGACGATCCACCCTGCCTCCATGGCGATGATCGACAAGACACCTGAGGCCGCGGCGATCCACAGGAAGATCCGGCTCCTGGGCATGTCCTTCTTGAACAGCCAGTTGACTCCGTACCAGAGCGCGAGGAGGAACAGGAGCGTTCCGATGCCCACCATGAGGTCCCACGACAGATGGACGACGTTGATCTGACGAACTGTCGGAAGATTCTCTCGGGGGAAGGCGTCGAGGCCCTGGATCACGGTGGCAGACCCGGTCGACGGGTCGGAGAGCCACGAGGCAAGACCGGGAATGGGGATCCCTCCCTCCACCGTCCAGACGTCGGTCAACTGCCCCAAAATGGTCTCAGGAACGTCGCTCGCGGTCTCTGGGACCAACTCGATGGCGGCGAACTTCATGGGCTGGTTGGTGTACACCCAGCGGGCCAGGGAATCGCCAACTCCCAGCTGGATCGGCGTGGCGATGGCGGCGACGGTGAACGCGATGATGAATCCGAGGCGGTGATAACCGTCGCGCTTTCCCCGGAGCAAGCCGACTGCATAGACAGAGGCGACGAGGAACGGCCCCACCATGTAGGCGGCGAAAAGCATGTGCAGCGCCTGTAGGGGCATCGAGGGATTGAAGATCACCGCAAGCGGGTCCACTGCTGTGATGTCCCCGGAAGCGTCCAGGGTGAAGCCCTGAGGAGTCTGCATCCAAGCATTGGCGGCGACGACCGAGATGGATCCGAAGATCCCTGCGAGCACCACCGGCACCCCCGTCCAGAAATGGGTCCACGGCTTGAGTCGACGCCAACCGAAGATGTAGATGGCGATGAAGATGGCCTCGGTAAAGAAGAAGATGCCCTCGAAGGCGAATGGGATCCCGAATGCATCGCCCCATTGATCCATGAAATGTGGCCATAGCAACCCGAATTCGAAGCTGAGCACAGTGCCAGTGACTGCCCCTACGGCAAACGTGACCGCCATGTACTTCGACCACCTCTGAGCGAGGTGCAGCGCGTCCTTGTCGCTGTGCTTGAGCCCCCGATAATTGGCGATCAACGTCATAGCCGCCCACGACACCCCCAGCGGCACGAGAATGATGTGGAAGGCAAGGGTGAACGCCATCTGGGCACGCGCCCAGGTGACGACGTCGATCGCAAGTATCGGTTCCACGAGGTTCACCGTCGAATAGTGATCGACCTGGACGCCCGGCAATCGAGGCAACGGCCCCGATCGGACATCTCGAGGGATCCTCCGGCGCCGGCACAGACCTCAGGATGATGACTCAAGGCCGCTCCTTCGCTTTTTCGCTACGAGGTTGGCGGATCGAGACGGCCTGCGCATCATACGGTCTGGACGAAAGCCGCACTCCGTGCGTGGAGTAGCGTGGCAGCGGTCATGAGCCCGGGTTTCGAGGAGTGCCTTTTCGAGGGGGAGCCCGGGATCAAGCTGGTTACCGGAGAAGCGGAAGCCACTTTCCTGCCCCGGGTGGGAATGACCGGCGTGTCGCTTCGCCATCGGGGGAACGAGTATCTGGAGATGCCCGGCGGTGTTGCAGGCCTACGGGAACAGTCCACTGCTGGCCTGCCTTTGTTGGCGCCGTGGGCAAATCGGCTGTCATCCTGGGAGTACACAGTCGGTGAAACACATGTCGACCTCACGGGCAGTTCGCTAGCGCCTCGTGACAACAACGATCTCCCGATCCACGGACTCTTGCTCGCTTCTGTTGATTGGCAGATCGACGACCAAACGACCGATCGCGGACGGGCCAGACTCGATGCCTCGATCGACGTCGACATGCCGGAGTTCCCCTTCCGGCATCGTCTGTCCCTGACCGTCTCGCTGGCTGGGGATCATCTCGAGGTGATCACGAATCTGACGCCTACCGGGCGTCAGGATGTCCCGGTTTCATTCGGCTGGCACCCATATCTCAGGCTGGCCCAATCGCCGAGGAGCGATTGGCTGCTGAGGCTCCCAGCTCGCGACCACGTCGCCCTCGACCAGTTCGGAATCCCGACCGGAGACGCCAACTACGAGGAGGCGGAGAGCTCTCCGGTCGCCAAACGAACGTTCGACGACCTCTACAAGATACGACAGGGCCGACATCTCGCTATCGAGATGGGCGAACTCGGGCTCGAGATGCATTGCGGACCTGGCTACGAGTACTTCCAGGTCTGGGTGCCTCCTGGCCGCGAATTCCTGGCGCTGGAGCCGATGGTGGCCCCCACCAACGCCTTAATCGACGGTACCGCGCCCCTGGTGAGCCCCGGAGAGACCTATTCGGCTCTGTTCAAGGTGAGTCTGGGGATCTGAGATCCATTTCCTGGTCGCCTGTCTCGGACCTCTGAGGAATGGCCGGGAAAGGCTCGGGCTCGATTTCCTTCTGTACTGAATCGGGTGCGCTGAGATCGCCGCCGGTGTGACGGACGCTGAATTCTCGCTCCCGCCGCGCCCTTCCGAAGCTCCAGCGGAACCAGGAGAACAAAGTGGTGAATCGGTTGGCGAAGCCATTGAGAAACGTCATGTGGACGAAGAACCACACCAACCAGGCCAGGAAACCGCTCAGTCGTAGACCCCAGACGCTGCAGATCGCGTTGAATCTTCCGATTGCCGCAACGCTGCCGACATCCCTGTACTTGAACTTCTTCGGTGGCTGGCCGTCGAGACGTCGCGTGATGGTGTTGGCTGCATGGAGGCCCCCCTGCATTGCAACCTCGGCGACCCCGGGAAGCTGGTCGAGCGACATCATGTCGCCGACCGCAAAGATCTCGGGGTGACCCGGGAGACTGAGATCGGGGAGCACAGCGATGCGGCCCGCTCGATCGACTTCGGCTCCGGTGGCCTCGCCCAGCAGGGCGGCGAGGGGCGAGGCCTGGACCCCGGCCCCCCACACCACGGTACGAGCGAGAATGCGGTCGTCGCCCTCGGCGGTGGTCACATCCACACCGTTCCCATCCACCCCGGTCACCCTGGTTCCCATCCGCAGCTCAACGCCCATTCCCTCGAGGGATCGGGTCGCGTTCTCGGACAACCTGTCTCCGAACGTTGCCAGGGGCTCCGTGCCACCGTCGAGAAGAATCACTCGCACGGATGAGGCATCGAAGTTACGGAACTCGCCGCGCAGGCTGCGTGTGGCCAGTTCGCGTATCTGACCCGCCAGCTCCACACCGGTCGGTCCGGCGCCGACGACGGCGATGGTGAGCCATTGCTCTCGATCCTCGACGGTGCCGGCAGTTTCCGCCATCTCGAACGCCCCGAATATGCGTCGCCGCAGCTCGAGCGCGTCGTCAATCGTCTTCATGCCCGGGGCGTACAAGGCAAACTGGTCGTTGCCAAAGTACGACTGCGAGGCACCTGCCGCCACGATCAAGCTGTCATAGGGCACCTCGATCGGCTCGTGCGGGGGACGGTTCGCTCGGACCACGCGGCCGTCTAGGTCAAAACCGGTCACCTCGGCGAGGAGCACCTCCACGTTTCGGTTGTGACGGTGGATGTGGCGGAGCGGAGGGGCTATCTGCCCCGGGGAGAGGATGCCGGTGGCCACCTGATAGAGAAGAGGCTGAAAGAGGTGATGGTTGCGCCGGTCGATCAGGGTGACATCGACGTTGCTCGATCGGGCCAACAGCCGACTTGCCGGGAGCCCTCCAAAGCCACCACCCACTACCACGACACGGTGCCGCTCCCGCCCAACAGCATCGGCGTCTGGCATCAGTCCCCCGATTCGACGGCGATCAGCCTCGTGGCGGCGTCGATCAAAGCCAGATGCGTGAACGCCTGGGGGTAGTTCCCGAGATGGCGAGCCGCCTTTGTGTCGATCTCCTCGGAGTAGAGCAGCAGTGGTCCAGCAAAAGAGAGCAGCTTCTGGAACAGGGCGCGGGCCCGGTCGACCTCACCGATCATTGTCAGCGCCGAGACGAGCCAGAACGAGCAGATCGTGAAGGTCCCCTCCTCTCCTGAGAGGCCGTCGTCGGTTTCGCCGACCTTGTAGCGCAGCACCAGATCGTCCTGAGTCAGCTCGTCAGCGGTGGCGAGCACGGTGGCCCTCACCCGGTCGTCGTCGGGCGGCAGGAATCCGAGTATCGGGATCAGCAGGTTCGATGCGTCGAGCTCTGTGGTCTCGTAGTGCTGCCGGAAAACGCCGCGATCGTCAACGCCTTTGTCGCAGATCTCGTCGTGCATCCGTTGTGCGGCCTCAGCCCAGCGATCGGCCAGTTCGTCGTCGCCACGGCTCCTGGCCAGCTGCGCACCCCGGTCGGCGGCGACCCAGCACATCATCTTGGACTCGACGAAGTCCCGCGGCGGACCGCGCATCTCCCAGAGCCCCTGATCTGGCTCCTTGTATCGCTCGATGGCCTCGTCGACCATGATCACGAGACCTTTCCAGGTCTCCGGGCCGATCTCACCCCCGCGGTGGACGTGGGAGGCGACCGTGTCGAGGAGCATGCCCCACACGTCGTGCTGGTGCTGGTCCCAGGCACCGTTTCCGATCCGTACCGGCTTTGAGCCGATGTAGCCCGAGAGATGATCCAGGGTGTGCTCGGTCAGATCACGCTCGCCGCCGATGCCGTACATGATCTGGAGATCCATGGTGCCGTCCGAGTCACGGCGAACCGCATCGAGGATGAATGCGAAGTACTCGAAGGCCTCCCAGTCGAACCCGAGGTCGTGAAGAGCGCGAAGCATGAAGCCGCTGTCCCGGATCCAGGTGTAGCGATAGTCCCAGTTCCTCTCTCCTCCAGGCGACTCGGGAAGCGACGTCGTCGAGGCCGCCATGATGGCGCCAGTTGGCTGATAGCTGAGGCCCTTCAGCGCCAGGGCGCTGCGCTCGATGTACGGCCGCCAGGGATGGTCAGGGAACTTCCCGCGGTCGAGCCAATTCCTCCAGAACTTGGTGGTGCTCTCGAGGGCGGCTTTTGCCTCCGCCTGATCCGACGGGGCGTCGCCGATCCAGGAGAGAGCAATGAAGGTCGACTCTCCCTCGGCGAGCGTGGTCTGTCCGAAGGCACGGGCACCGGTCAAGTCGAGCCGAGCATCGGAGGTGACGTCGATGGTCAGGCCACCTCCCGTCACCCGGGCACGGTGATAGTCCTCATTCGGGTAGGACCACTGGCCCTCCTGCCGTCCGTAGTCGAATAGGGGAAAGCAATCGATCTGCACCTCGACGCGACCCGCAAAGCAGTTTGCAATTCTGAGAAGCGTCCCGGTCGCCGACTCGTCGGCCGGAGCACGGCGGCGGCTCTCATCCCGGGGCCGGTCCTCGGTCGGGGCGATGACCAGGAGGTCGTAGACGGTCAACCAACCTGTTGGGGTGTGCCAGGTCGTCTCCACGATGTTGGTCCCAGGCAGGTAACGCCGATGATCAGGGACAAGGGTGTGGCTCGGCCCGAACCTAAAACTGCCGGCAGACCGGTCGAGGAGGGCACCGAAGACGCTCGGCGAGTCTGGCCTCGGAAGACACAACCATTCCACAGAACCATCCGCTGCCACCAGCGCGTCGGCCTCGCAATCGGACAGAAATGCGTAATCGGCGATCGGCGGGAAACTGCTCATCGCATACCTCCAGGTCTGAATGTGCTGGAGAAATCGTCTGATTGCATCACCCGTTCTGGGGGATGCAACCCGTCCGGTTCAGAAACAATATCCAATTAAGCGACCGATTCATCGGGAGAAGCACCAGATGGCTGATCGATACGACTACATCATCATCGGCACCGGGGCGGGCGGCGGCACACTGGTAAACACGGTTGCCGCCTCGGGCAAGCGCATCCTCCTCCTAGAACGGGGACATTTCCTGCAGAGGGAAATGGACAACTGGGACCCCGGGGAGGTGTTCATCGAGGGAAAGTACATATCGCCCGACACCTGGTTCGACTCTGATGGCAAGCCGTTCCAACCACAGGTCCATTACTTCGTCGGTGGTGCCACCAAGCTCTATGGCGCTGCGCTTTACCGATTCCGTCCCCAGGACTTCGGCGACCTTCAGCATGTCGACGGTGTCTCGCCGGCCTGGCCGGTCGGATACGACGACTTCGAGCCCTATTACACGAAGGCAGAGTGGCTTTACCAGGTGCACGGCAATCACGGCGATGACCCCACCGAGGGAGCTTGGAGCAAGCAGTACCCGTGGCCCGCCGTGTCCCACGAGCCACGTATCCAACAACTGCACGACGACCTGGTCGCCGGGGGCTATCAGCCCTTCCACGCCCCGTGCGGCATCCTCCTCGACGAGGCAGAGCGGGACAGGAGCACCTGCATCAGGTGCACATGGTGCGACGGCTATCCGTGTCTGGTCCACGCCAAGTCGGACGCCGAGGTAATGGCGGTGCGGCCTGCCCTGTTCCAGCCCAACGTCACCTTGCTCACCGGAGCGGAAGTGACCCGGCTGGAGACCGACGATTCGGGGCGCATCGTGACCCGAGTCGTGGTTTCCCGCGATGGGAGCCAAGAGGAGTACGAGGCCGATGTCGTCGTGCTGTCCGCCGGAGCGGTCAACTCCGCAAAGCTTCTGCTCGCCTCGGCCAACGACCACCATCCCAACGGTCTGGGCAACGGCTCCGACCAGGTCGGCCGCAACTACATGTTCCACAACAGCAAGGCCGTCGTGGCGATCGGCAAGGAGCGCAATGACACGCTGTTCCAGAAGACCCTCGGCCTCAACGACTTCTATCTAGGCAGCGATGACTACGGGTACCCGATGGGGAACATCCAGATGGTGGGCAAGTCGAACGCGGAGGCGATGAAGGGAGAGGAGCCGATGCTCACGAAGCTGGCACCCCATTGGTCGCTCGACGAGGTAGCCCACCACGTCGTCGATTTCTGGCTGACGACCGAAGACCTTCCCCATCCCGAGAGCCGGGTGACGCTCGACGACGACGGCAACGTCGTGTTGACCTATCACCGCACGAACGACGAGGAGGCGGACCGTCTCTATGAGGAGCTGAAACGCCTCCTCAACCATGTGGGCATGGCCGACCACCATGTGCTCGGCAAGAACTTCTACATGCACATGTCGATACCAATCGCGGGTGTGGCCCACCAGGCAGGCACGATTCGCTTCGGGCACGACCCAGCCACATCAGTGCTCGACGAGTTCTGCAAGGCGCACGAGCTCGACAATCTCTATGTGGTCGACACCAGCTTCTTCCCCAGCATCTCGGCGGTGAACCCGGCACTGACCGCGATGGCCAATGCCATCCGCGTTGGGGAGCATCTGGTTGAGCGAGTTGGTTAGGGGAGCCTGATCAGCCATGGCAACACGCACCGAGGCCAACACCATCAAGGTGGCCGCGGTGATACAAGGCGTGGCCCTGGTGACGTTTCCCGCCGCGAGCACCATCTTCACCTCCCCGGACGAGTACGACCTCTCGAGCACTCAATACGGCGCAATGTTCATCCCGCAGGCGATCACAGCCATCTCGGCATCATTGGCTGGTGCCGCCCTCTCTCAACGTCTTGGCACCAAGAAGCTGTACGTATTCGGCCTATTGGCCAACCTGGTGGCGATGTCCCTGCTCGTGGTGAGCCAATTCTTCACCGGCCAGGAGTCGACCGCGTATGCACTGCTCCTCCTCGCCACCGCCAGTCTTGGAGTCGGTTTTGGGCTCACGGTGCCGGCTCTCAACACGTTCACCGCGGCGTTCAATCCGAGCCGAGTCGGCGCTTCGGTCCTCGTCCTGAATGCACTACTCGGCCTCGGCACGGCGCTGGCCCCGGTTTTCGTGGCCCTATTCGTCGGTCTCGGGTTCTGGTGGGGCCTCCCGGTTCTGTCGGGCGCCCTGCTCGTGATACTCCTCTTGAACAGTCTCCGTCTCCCTCTGCAGATTGCGGCGCCCGCAGGGGGACCCGTCGGCGGTGGGACAGTCGTCCCTTCGCGTTTCTGGTGGTACGCCGCGTTCGCAGTCACATACGGGATTTGTGAGACGATGAATGGCAACTGGTCGTCGCTCGCCATGCAAGACCTGGGCGCCTCGGCGACACAAGCCTCGTTGGCCCTAACCACGTTCTGGGCCGCAGTGACCCTCGGCAGGGTGGGCTTCGCCATGATCGAAAGTCGCTTCCCGGAGCGGCGCGCTTATCGATTGCTTCCGTTCCTCTTGACCCTCGTGTTCCTGGCCATCTCCGCCCTGCCGAGCAACCAACCCGGTCTCGGCATCCTCGTCTTCGGCCTGGCCGGGCTCGGCTGCTCGGCGCTCCTCCCGCTAACGATCAGCTTCGGTCAAGGCGAGCTCGTGGCGATGTCCGGTGCCGTAGCCGGTGGTGTGATCGCCTTCTACCAGCTGGGTTATGGGATCGCCGCCTTCGGAGCCGGTCCCCTCGAGGAGTCGGGTATCGAGCTGTCGACATTGTTCGGATACACCGCCGTCGTCGCCGTCGTGATGGGGGCGATCGCCCTCGTCATCACGGGCCGTCAAACCACCAGCCCCCGAAGCGTCCCGCCCAACGGTGCGGGGCGTCTCGCCAACGGGCACTGATAGCAAGGAGCAATCCCATGAATCTCAAAGACAAGGTCGCAATCGTCACCGGCGGCAACAGCGGGATCGGAAAAGCCATCGCGCTGGCGCTGGCGGAGGAAGGGGCGAACATAGTCATCGACTTCGTGGCCCACCCCGAGGCCACCGATGAGCTGGAGAAGCAGATCCACGCCCTGGGAGACAAGGCGATCGGCGTGGAGGCCGATGTGAGCAAGGTCGCCGACCTGCAACGGCTGGTCGACACGGCTGTGGAAAAGCTGGGGCGGGTCGACATCATGGTCAACAACGCCGGGATCGAGACCCGAACCTCTGTGCTGGATACCACCGAAGAGCAATACGAAAGGGTCCTCGACATCAACCTGAAGAGCGCCTTCTTCGGGACTCAGATCGCCGCCAAGCAAATGATCGCTCAGGGGGATGGCGGCCGCATCATCAATATCAGCTCGGTTCACGAGGACTGGCCTATGCCCGGCAACACGGCCTACTGCCTGTCCAAGGGTGGGATGCGCATGCTCACGCGCACTGCCGCTCAGGAGCTGGGTCCGCACAATGTCCTCATCGTCGGCGTCGGGCCCGGTGCGGTGGCGACTCCGATCAACATCGGGACGATGGAGGACCCGGGGAAGATGAAAGTGCTCGACGCCGCCATCCCTCTCGGTCGCATGGCCCAACCAGAAGAGATCGGAAGCGTCGTTGCCTTCCTCGCCGGCGATGGCGCCACCTACATGACTGGAACCACCGTGTTTGCCGACGGCGGCCTCATGCACTCCAGCCCGGGTCTGTGAGGAGATCCGTCCAGCCGTAGCGGGATGATTGAAGGGAGAGACCAATGACGGCTGCCGCGACACCAACTCCGATTCGCAGCACGATCCCGGCGCGACTCGACCGACTGAAGTGGACCCGTTTTCACACGAGGATGGTGTTCGGGCTCGGTGCCGCCTGGATCCTCGATGGTCTCCAGATCACCATTGCCAGCTCTGTTACCGGAGTCCTGACCCAGTCGGACACCCTGGGGATGACCTCGACCCAAATAGGCCTCATCGCCTCGGTGTACCTGGTCGGTCAGCTGATCGGAGCCCTTTACTTCGGGAAACGGTCGGACGCTCTTGGTCGCAAACGCCTGCTCATCTACACGCTGCTCCTCTACCTGCTCGGGACTGGGGCCGCCGCGTTCGTCACCGGCCATCACACCGGATGGCTGATCTTCTTCTACGCCACGAGGCTGGTAGCCGGGATGGGGATCGGCGGACAGTACGCCGCGATCAACTCGGCGATCGACGAGATGATGCCATCCAAGTATCGGGGCCGGGTCGACATCTGGATCAACGGCAGCTATTGGGCCGGGGCCATCTTGGGCTCCTTTGCCGCCCTCTTCTTCCTCAATCAGTTCCCACCAAATGAGGGGTGGCGACTGGCCTTCCTCATGGGCCCTGTGCTCGCCCTGGTCGTGATCATCGTGGCGCGCACGCTGCCCGAGAGCCCGCGTTGGCTGCTGACGCACGGGAGGGTCGAAGAGGCCGAGGAGAACGTTAGGAAGATCGAAGAGGTGGCGGTCCAGATGGGCCAGGAACTGGAGCCTGTGGACGACAGCGCCGCGCTCGAGCTGGTGCCGGAGGAACCAGGTGGCTACGGCGAATTCCTCCGACTGGCGTTCCGCTCTTACCGAAGCCGGGCAATCCTCGGCGCGTCGCTGATGATCACCCAGTCGTTTCTGTACAACGCCATCTTCTTCACTTATGCGCTGGTGCTGACCAACTTCTACGACGTGAGTGCGACGTCGGTGCCGCTCTATGGTCTCGCCTTCTCGGTCGGCAACTTGTTGGGCCCCCTTATCCTCGGCCCCCTTTTCGACTCGGTTGGTCGGAAGAAGATGATCTCCGGCACTTACATCTTGTCAGGGGCATTGCTGGCGGTGAGCGCATTTCTCTTCGAGGCTGGTCTGCTCGACGCGACCACCCAGACCGTGATGTGGGTGATCACCTTCTTCTTCGCCTCGGCAGGAGCCAGTGCGGCGTATCTCACCGTGAGCGAGACCTGGCCGGTCGAAGTGCGGGCCAAGGCGATCGCTGTGTTCTTCGCCATCGGCACCATCGCGGGTGCATTCGGACCCGTCTTCTACGGCTGGCTGATCGGCGACGGCACCGACACCACCGGGCTCTTCATCGGCTACTTGATCGGTGCGGCGATCATGATCGCGGGTGGGGTCGTGGAGATCGTCCACGGGATTGCTGCAGAGGGAAGGTCACTCGAAGACATCTCGAAACCGCTGACCGCGACCTGAGGCGCTCGGCGAGCCAGCAAATCCTCTCGGAAACCTAGGCGATCAGCGAGCGCCCTAGCCAGGGTCGCGCGATGGCGTGGATCCGATCTGGTGCGATGACCGCCCTCGGGTCAGCGCCGATCTCGACCGGCAGCCAGACAGTGAAAACGGCGCCTCCACCCTCCTCGGATTCGACGGTTACCGCCCCACCCTGGGCTTCGGTGAGCTGACGGGCGATGGTGAGCCCCAATCCGGCCCCACCACTTCGGGCTCCACGCTCGCGATCGTGATGACCTTGCCATCCCCGCTCGAAGACACGGGCATGGAGATGGGGAGCCAGGCCGGGGCCTTCGTCGATCACCGCAATCCAGGCCCAGCCCTCGAGTCGACCCCAATCGACGCCGACCGACGACCCTTGGGGCGCCATCCTCACCGCGTTGCTGAGAAAGTTCCCTATCGCCGTGCGCACCGCGGCGGGGTCCACCGAGGGCACCGTGGTTGGAGACGTTCCGATTAGCTCAACATTGACCCCTCGGGCCCGGGCAGGACCGACGTTCTCGGCCACGGCCGCCTCGGCGACGTCGGCCAGGTCGACCGGACCGTCTCCCTGCTCGACCGCCAGCCCACCATGGCCGGCCAGGTCGTCGACCGTTCGCGCCATCCTGGTCACCGCCCGGCTGGCGGCGTCGATGTACCCCCCGGCTCCGTGCTCATGCCCGACCTCCATGGCAGCCAGCTCGAGATTCGTGCCCATCACGGCGAGCGGAGTGCGCAGCTCATGGACCACTTCCTGGGTCCGGCTACGACGCTCGAGATCTGCGGCGTCGACCTCAGCCCGAGCCTGGACCACGACCCGTCTCACCCGACCGGCGACGACCCAGGCGACAATCAGAGCCGGGATCATCGCCAGGACCGGCGCAACGAGACCGGAGTCGATGAGCCCGTCGATAGTTCCTTCCTCGGCCACTACGACTACTGCCAGGTCGTCACCAACCTGGGCGATGCCGGTCCGGGCTTCGGCCCAGGGCTCGTGACTCACGAGGAGCGCAACCGTCACCACCATGACCACAAACGCCACGAGAGCAGCAGGCGCCATCAGGACTATGGCCAATCGAACCCTGGACGCGCTCATGTATCTGCCTTCAACATGTATCCGCGTCCGGGAAAAGTGACGATCAGCTGTGACGCCGAGGCCGATGACAGCTTGCGACGCAGATTGGACAAGGTCATCCTCACCGTGTTGGTGAACGGGTCGGCGTGCTCGTCCCACACGTGCTCGAGAAGACGCTCGGCGCTGTGCACTTCCTCGGGATGGAGGAGGAACCAACGAAGGAGGGCGTACTCCTTGACCGTGAGTGCCACCGGCTCTCCGTCCACCGTGACCTCATGGCGGGCAGTGTCCATCTCGATCCCGGCGTAGGCGATGACCGAGCTTCCCGTCGACGTGTCACGCCGGAGCAGCGCACGGATGCGAGCGCTCAGCTCCCCCAGCGAGAACGGCTTCACCAAGTAGTCGTCGGCACCCTCGTCCAACCCGCGGATCCGGTCGTCGACACCGCCGCGAGCGGTCAGCATGAGGATCTTTGGAGCGGGGGCGAGATCGTAAGACCGGGCGGGGTCGGCGACCACCTGCCGGCACACATCGAGCCCGTCCCCGTCGGGAAGATTCAGGTCGAGGCAGACAACGTCGTATGAGTTGACCGAGGTGAGGCTCATCGCCGATCTGGCCGTGGGCGCGATGTCGATCGCGTACCCATCGCGGCGAAGGCTGTCAGCGATCGCCGACGCCAGATCCTGCTCATCTTCGACGACGAGGATGCGCATCAGACCCTGGCCTCGTGGCCGGTGTGGACGCGTGGGATGACGCGAGTGGGTTTCAGAAGGGCAAGAGTCATGGGCAAAGCAGGGGACGGTCTGCGTTCAGACGTCGCAGACCAGACCGCGGTTCCAGAAACCTGCATGTGAATGACGGCGTAGCCACATCCAAAGGATGTCGGGCGCGCCTATAGAGAACGTAAAGAGACCGTCAGATATGACCCACCCGAGAAGGGACACCGAGAAGGATCGAAATCCCATGACTCAGGCCCGCCCATCTGCGGAGAGAGCGAGGTCTAGGTGGCGTACCGCTTCCGGGTCATCGTCGCCGACCCGGCATGGAGCGCGATGTCGAGGAAGAGACCGATGATGGCTCCGAGAATCCCCCACGGCGCGGCCGCATCACCTGCGACATAGCCGACGACGTAGAGGGCTGTGGTCCATGGCAGCAGGATCAACCCGGCCAGCGGGAGGATCCAACTGTCGCCAAAGGCACGCTCGACCCAATCGGTCAACAGCCAAAGCGTCACTACCGCGAGACGCGGACTGACCCCCAGGAGAATCAGAAACAGACAACCCACCCGAACTCCTCGCTCTAAGTGTGGACATTCAACCCGAGGAGTCGCGGAAAGCAATCATGCAAATTGTTGGGCCGGTTGGCTCGACCGAAGGTCACTCCCGCTTCATCACGGCGAGGGCTTCCATCTCCAGATCGATGTATTGATCCCCGGACACGTCCACGATCGCCTCTTTGATCGTGCCTCCCGTGAATGCATAGGGATGCGACCCGGAGTAGTCAGAGGTGACCGGCTCACCACCATCCTTGCCCACGTTGAGACCCTCACCAACGAGTGAGAAGTTTCCGGGCTGGGTCATGATCTTGCCTTCGCCGACCTTCTCGTCATCGATGAACAACGACAACGTGCCGGTGGTGGGCATTGCGTCGCCTTCCTTCTCGAAAGAGGCTCCGAAGATCACGTTCCCGGTGGGGATGTTCTTGGTCGACTCGACGATCTGCTCCTTGGAGCCGACGAAGTTGTAGACGTACTTGAGCTTGCGGTCCTTGATGTACAGAGAATGCCCTCCGAAGCGGGCCCCGTGGGAGAAGAGCACCCCCGAGGCGTCCTCGGAGTCGACTGCCGTCTCGACGACGATCGAGTAACTCCGGTTGCGGATGTTGACGGCAGCCGTCTCGGGGACTTCGGCTGTGCCCGGGTAATAGACGTACTTATCCCTTGGGGGCGCGACCTGAGGCCGATTCGGGTCGGCAAGGACCTCCACGGCCGTCTTGTCCATGAGGGGCAAACCGTTGTACAGGCCCGCGGCATGAAACCAGAGATTGATCATCTCCTTGACCTTGGCCGGATTCTCCGCGGCCAGGTCGTTCATCTCGGTGCGGTCGCTTTCGGTGTCGTAGAGCTCCCAGCGGTCCTCGTCGAAATGACCCCATCCCGCGATGGTCGGGTGGACCGACACAGCTTTCCAGCCCTTGTGCCAGATCGCCCGCGACCCGAGCATCGAGAAGAACCCGGTCTCCTTCGGGGTCGGGACATCCGCGCTCTCGAATGTCGAGCGGATGCTGACTCCTTCGAGGGGAATCTGATTGAAGCCCTTGACTTCCTTGGGCATCTCGATCCCGAGACAGTCGTACATGGTGGGAACGATGTCGGTGGCGTGACAGAACTGATGCCGGACCTCGCCCCGGGCCTCGATCCCCTTCGGCCACGAGATCACCATCGGGTCGGCAACCCCACCTTCGAAGTTGTACCGCTTCCACATCTTGAACGGAGTGTTGAACGCCCATGCCCAACCCACCGGGTAGTGGTTGTAGGTGGCGGTCGATCCCAGTTGGTCCATGTATTGGAGGTTCTCCTCCATTGAGTCGGGGATCCCGTTGAAGAACTTGTTCTCGTTCACCGAACCGTTGGGCCCGCCTTCCCCACTGGCTCCGTTGTCGGACACCAGCACCACGATCGTGTTCTCCAATTGACCCGACTCCTCGAGATAGTCCAGAAGTCTCCCGATCTCGTGGTCGGCGTGGCTGAGGAATCCGGCATACACCTCCGCCATTCGGGAGAACAACGCCTTCTCTTCGTCGGAGAGCGATTCCCAGGGTCGGACCACGTCGACCGCGTTCCAGGGCTTCCCCTCGACGCTGGTCTCCTCGGCGTACGGGTTCAGTGGGGAGAGCACGGCGTCCTGAGGCATGACCCCCTTCTTCTTCTGATTCTCGAAGACGACCTCGCGGTACGCCTCATAACCCATGTCGAACTTGCCCTTGTACTTCTCGATCCACTCTTTGGGCGCGTGGTGGGGAGCATGGGTGGCCCCGGGGCAGAAGTACATGAAGAACGGCTTGTCGGGTGCGATGGTCTTGGCGTCCTTGATGAACTCGATCGCCTTGTCGGTGAGGTCGATCGTCAGGTGGTACCCGTCCTCGGGGAGTGATGGCTGGTCCACCGGGTGGTTGTCGTAGATGAGGTCCGGGTACCACTGGTTGGTTTCCCCTCCCAGGAACCCGTAGTAACGCTCGAAGCCCCGGCCAACCGGCCAGTTTCTCTTGGTCGATGCCATGTTCATCTCGTCGGCGGCGACCAAGTGCCACTTCCCGAGCATGTAGGTATTCCAACCCTGATCCCCCAGGACCTCGGCGATGGTTGCGCACTCGAATGGGATGTGACCGTTGGCGTTGGGGAAACCGGTGGTCGCCTCAGCGATGCACGCCATCCCGTTCGTGGTGTGGTTGCGACCCGTGAGCAGTGAGGACCTGGTCGGTGAGCAGAGCGCAGTGGTGTGCCAGTTGGTGTAGGTGAGTCCCTCCTGTGCCAAGCGGTTGATGTTCGGAGTCTCGATCAGCCCACCCCACGGCTCCATCGCCGAGAACCCGACGTCATCGAGGACGATGTAGAGGATGCTTGGCGCCCCTGCCGGGGCAACCGGCTGGAGATA
>JALDXP010000013.1:0-22945 GCA_032154885.1 Actinomycetota bacterium | reverse complement strand
GAGCACAACATGGCCGACTCCTACCGGCCCATCACCCGTTTCCTCAACCGCGTCACATATGGTCGGAACGCGGCGGCTACAGCTGTCTCCGGGGCCGTGGCCAGCTCGGTAAGCACATGGCCCGGTGAGCCCCCGCTGGTCATCCCCAACGGCGTCGCCGTCCATGTCGAGCCGGAGGAGGTCGTGGCCGCCCGCCAGGAGTTGAGGCTGTCGCCCTCCGATCCGCTCGTGGCCCATGTGGGCAACATCCGGCCCGGCAAGGGACACGATGTGCTGATCGACGCTGTAGCACACCTCCATCAGCGCATGTCGAACGTCAAGGTCGTCTCGATCGGCGGCGAGAAATACCCCGGCGACCTCGACCGAGTCCGCAACCGCGTCATCGAGGCCGGGCTAGAGGACCATCTCCGATTCATGGGACGACGCGCCGATGCCCTGAGCTTCGTGGCGGCGGCCGATATCTTCGTCAATCCGTCGAGCGTCGAAGGGTTGCCGGTAGCCATCCTCGAGGCGATGGCCCTCGGCCGACCTGTCGTAGCGGCGGCCGCCGGCGGCGTGCCCGGAATCGTCAAGGATGGCGAGACCGGGATCCTCGTCGAGCCCAACGAGCCGGAGGCGCTTGCTGCCGGTATCGAGAGGTTGCTCAACGATCCCTTCCTCGCCGAGCGTCTCGGGCAGGCGGCCCAGGACATGGTGGAGAAGGAATACGGGTTGGAGCCGATGGTCCAAGCCATCGAGGACATCTACCGACAGGTCGTCCGTGGCTGAGACCATCACCACCCGGCATCTCGACGAGAGCGACGTCCTCCCGGTGCTGGACTTGATGCGAGCCGCTCTAGGTGAGCCGCCACTCCTCCGCCGCACGCCCGAGCTCTTCGCCTGGAAGCACTTCGACAACCCGTTCGGCCGCTCCTTGGCCATCGTCGCCGAGACCGACGATCGCATCGTTGGTCTGCGGGCATTCATGCGCTGGGATCTCGTCACACCCGATGGTGTCACCCTTCGTTGCGTCCGGGCCGTCGACACTGCCACCCACCCCGATTATCAGCGTCGTGGCATCTTTCGGAGACTCACTGAAGAAACTCTGGAATTAGCGCTAGCGGAAAACATGGATCTGGTGTTCAATACCCCCAACGAGAAATCGGGTGCGGGGTATCTCTCCATGGGGTGGACAGAAATCGGGATGATCGGTGTATTGGCACGCCCATCGTCGCGCCTGGCCACAGATCGCGGTTCCATAACCGACACGGAGCCCGAGAATTTCCTGGCCGATCCCCAACCGGCGATTCCCCTCGAAGTGACCGATCGAGCCGCTCGAGGTCTGCGCACCCCGAGGAATCAGGCTTACTTGCGCTGGCGGTTCGGCTCACATCCCACGGCCCGATACTTCCGTGTCGACTCGGCAGACTCGACCGCCATTGTCAGACCCAACGTGCGCAAGGGACGACGGGAGTTGATCGTGGCCGACGTCTACGGGCCACGCCCGAGGGCCGCGCTGCGAGAGGCGGGCCGCAAATCCCGTTCGAGGTATGTCGCCGCCTGGTTCTCTCCGGGGTCGCCTGAGCGAGCGGCCGCCATTCGAAGCGGTCTCGTCCCTGTACCCGGGGTAACCGCCTTGACCCTCATGGCGCGCCCGCTTCGGGACCTGGACATCGAGGTCACCTCCATGGCCTCCTGGGATCTCGCCATCAGTGACCTGGAGCTCTTGTGATGACAACCCTGCTCGCACTTCACGCCCCCTTCCTGGCCCAGATCGAGGACGAAGTCGTCACTGATGGCGTGGCCGTCTTCGAGGCTCTGCTCATCTCGGCGGCCGCCCTCATCGTCATGTCATTTGTCGGCAAAGCGGTCGCCACCAGGCAGGACCGCGACTGGCTGCCGACGATGATCATGTGGGCTTGCGCTGCCAAGCTCTTGGGTGCGTTTGCTCGATTCTGGATGGTCACCGTCCTCTACGAGACAGGTGACTCCTATAGCTATCACATGTGGGGCGGGATATTCGCCCAGGTCTGGCGGGGGATGCAGGTTCCGGTATCGCAATCGAGCCAGCCTGGCACCGCTTTCACCGAAATCGTCACCGGGCTGATCTACGCGCCCTACACGCCGAGCATGCTCGGAGGATTCGTCATCTTCGCCTTGATCGCTTTCACCGGCCTGCTGCTCTTCTTCCTGGCCGGGCGCCACTGGTTGGCGGGCTATCAGCTCAAGATGTACGGGCTAGCCGTCTTTTTCGCTCCCAGCCTGCTCTTCTGGCCATCGAGCATCGGCAAGGACGCCCTCATGGTGTTCTTCCTCGGACTGGCTGCCTACGGGGCATCCCGGCTTCTCAAGTTCTATCAGTTCAGCGCGCTGCTTCTCATCGCACCCGGTCTCTATCTGGCTGCCAGCATCAGGTCACATGTCGCCGCGGTGATGGGCATGGCCATTGCCCTCGCCGCCGCGTTCGGCAAGGCGCCGAAGAAACATGCCGGATCCGCAAAGCGAGCGATCATGATCCTGGTCTGTGCCGGAGGCGCGGCCTTTTCGATCCTCACCTTCTCCAGCACCTTCGGGGTGAGTGTCGATGGCGGCGAGGGAACCACCAGCCCCGATCAGTTCCTCGCCGACGTCTCGGAGCGCACAGCGAGTGGTGGGTCCGAAGTCGAAGGTGGCGCGGTGGGCAGCCCCGCCCAGCTACCAGGGGCAATCATCAAGGTCCTGTTCCGCCCGCTGATATACGAAGCAGGCAACGCCCAGGCCATGCTCAGCGCGTTGGAGGGGACAATCCTGCTGGGGATCACCATCTGGAACCTCCCCGCGATGTGGAGGAACAAGAGACGGCTACGCGAGAAGCCCTATCTGATGATGGCCTTCTTCTACACGGGCGGATTCATCGTTGGCTTCAGTGCGGTCCTCAACCTCGGCTTGCTGGCCCGCCAGCGCGTCCAGGTTCTGCCATTGTTCTTCGCCCTCATCGCCGGTTTGGCATGGGATGAGACCAAGGGCGGACGGCGGAAGAAGACCGAAGAGGAACCGCCGGCCCCGGAATCGATCGACGACGCCGTCGAGAAAGTCATACGCACCGGGCCCTCGCGCAAGCCCCTGCCGGCGCCCAGCGACCACTGAGACCGGGCGACAACCGACACCAAGGTGGTCGACGGAGGACGGACGTTGTCGATCGATATCAGCACGCTGGATCAAGACACCATCACCCGCGTGGTCACAGACGTCCTCACGTCATCCCGATCGATCGACCGGATCGAGGCGCTGGACACCTGGCGCACCCGCAACTCGGGTTTCTGGCGTTTCCGGGCCCACCCTTCGCAGGTGAATGAGGAGCCGTTCGACTTGGTGTTCAAGGTGGAGCGAAGATGGACTCCAGAGAGCGCTGAGGGCACCCACGACGCACTTCGTCGGCTCTCCGACCTGCGACACCTGACGCCCGGGCCCTCGTCCAGCATCTCCTTCCCCGAGCCATTGGGCTGGACCCGTGAGCCTCCCGGGGTGATCATGCCCAACGTCGAGGGTGTGGAGTTGTTCGACGTGCTGGCTGACACGGGGCATGCCCTCTGGACCGACCCTGAGCGCCTGTCCCAAGTCGTGAAGTCGTGCGGCGAAGCCTTCGGGTGGATCCACCGCCTCGCCGTAATCGATCCCGAAACGGATGCCGTGCGTCACGAGGCGCTACAACGCTTGCCGGCCATCATGCGCTGGGTCCTGAATCGGTGGGCTCCAGCCAAGGAGGGGTCGGTGATTCGCAGTCACAACTTCTCGCGCAACGACTTTCTCGTCTCGAGCGATGCGCAATTGTCGGTGGTCGACCCGCCGATCCTTGGCACACCGGCGCTGTTGCACGAGGACGTAGCGTGGTTCACCTACCAGTTGCTCACCCGCGCCGCACCCGGGCAACAGTTGGGACTCCGGAGTCTCTTCCTGGAGGGTTATCAGTCCTCTAGTCTCGATGGGCCTTTCGACAGAGCCGGCCTGAGGGCGGTCGGGATATACGAGGCATCTCGAGCCTTGGGCACGGGAAAGCGACTTCTCATGAAAGGGGACTTCGCCGATGCCTTTCGATCCTTCAAGATCGCATTGACCACTCGCAGCCGCGTCTCCAGCTGACTTCAGCCCACCGGTGCCATCAGGTTCGAGGTTGATCGACTCTGAGGAAACCGAGACGGGCCAAGGCGCCGAGGAGGAGCGCAAGGAGGGCGAAGAGGGTGACCAGACCCCATTCGACGCCAAGCAGGCGCTCGGCGAATATCACAATTGCAAGGAGAACCGCCTGTGTGGCGGCGGCGATCAGGGCGATGGCCCGGACCCCAACCCCGCGGTCACGTAGCTGGTCGTAGATGTGGCTCCGGTCTCCCAGGAACAGCGGTCGATGGTTGAGCCGGCGACGAAACAGGGTCACGAGCATGTCGATTGCGAAGACTCCGAGAACCCCGGCCAGGAACACCAACTCCATCGCAGATTCGTTGGTGGACTCGATGATGAGATGGGTCAGATAGAGGCCGAGGAAATAGGTTCCGGCGTCGCCCATGAACACGCGCGCCGGGTGCCAGTTGAGGACGAGGAAGCCAGCCAATGCCGCTCCGAGCTCGAGCGGCGATGCGAAGTCGAGGCCTCGGCCCCGCGCAATGAAGGCCAATCCAGCGGCCGTCACCAACCCCACCGAGCCAACCAGACCGTCGAGGCCGTCGAAGAGATTGACACTGTTTATCGCGAAGACAGCGAGCGCCACGCTGAGAACCATGAACACGATGCCGGAGCTCGCAGCAGCGCTGAGGACCAACACGACTGCCGCGAGCAGCTCGACGCCGAGTCGCATCGTTGGATCGATCCCGACGCGGTCGTCGATCAGGCCGAGGATGAGAACCATCGTCGTGGCGACGAGTAGGCCCCACTCCAGGTCGCCTCGCATCAGCCCGGCCGCGTTGACCCCGAGGAAGATCCCCACCCCACCCAGCGCCACGGCCGGCCGGTCGTGCGCCTTCAGCGTCGGGTCGTCGGGTCGATCGACATAGCCGATCTGGGGCCCCAGCCAGATCGCAAAGAAACACCAGACCAGGCTGACGACGCCGGCGACTATCAGGGCCGCCAAACCAGGACCTCGGAGCTCTCGCCCGCATGAACCTGGATTCGCTCGGTGTCCTTGAAGCCCATCTTTCGGTATGCGCCGATGGCCGACTCGTTCTCAGAGCCAACGGTGACCTTCACCGCCGGCACTCCCCGCTGGCTCAGGTCGTCGAGCAGCCTGGCCCCCAACATCAGCGAAAGTCCCTTCCCCCGTGCTCTCGGGGCGACCACCATCGAGAGCAGCTCCGCCGGCACGTCGACCTGATCCTGGCCATAGCGGAATGTCTCCCAGGCCCGGCGCAAGTTGCTCGGCCTGATCAACCGGGGCAGGGCCGCCCACCCGGCCTTCCACCAATAGTGCCTGGAGAAATGACCGTAGAACTCGCGGACGTCCTCCACTCCCGCCGTGAACCCAACTGGCCCGCCGCCATCGTCGACGACGACAACCACGGCCCCCTTCCAGGCGATGAGCGCCCGGTACAGGACCTTCATGAATCTCCGGCCCAGGAGCGGGAGAAACCCCGTTGCGATCTCTGATGCGTGGAGCTCGGCGAGAGCCCGGGCATCACGTGATGTCGCGAGCCGCATCTGTGGACGCGGCGCCGGGGTGATCATGGCGGGCGGCATGAGATGGCCAAGGCCTTTGGTCACCAGCCCGTCGCGGTAGGCGTCCATGACGATGCTGACCACCTTCTGCTCATCGAAGCGCTCACGGGCGATGCTGGCGCTGGCCTCCGACATCTTGTTGCGAAGAATCGGATCGTCGCCGACCTTCCGGATCGCCTCTCCGAGCCTGACCGGGTCGAGTACCGGGACCAGAAGCCCGTTCACACCATCATCGACAACCTGGCGGCAGCCCCGGATGTCAGTAGCGATGACCGGTAGCCCCATTGCGGCCGCTTCCATCGCCGCTCTCGGGAACCCTTCTCGGTGCGAGGGCAAGACGAATAGGTCCATGGCCGAATACAGGTCCTCCACGTCGGTGCGCATGCCGAGGAAGCGGACGCCAGCCATCTTGGCATTGGCGACAGCATCTGGAGGAAGGGCGTCTGACTTCTCGGGGTCGTCCGGTCCGATGACGATCACCATGTATCCGTCACCGAGCTTGGTGGCGGCCTCGAACAACTCTGGATATCCCTTCTCGGCGACGAGACGACCCACCATCCCCACCACTATCACGCCATCGTCCGCCCCGAATTCCGCCCTGAGACGGGAGCGCGCCTCTGGATCGACTCTTTCCCGGTCGAACCTCAACAGATCGACTCCATTGCCGAGGAGTTGGCCCTTCCGCGCGGGAAGGATCCGGGTGCGACGGCAGAACTCGAGATCCTCCACGTTCTGATGCAGTTCCACGTCCGAGCACCGGGCGGCGACGGCCTCGAGGGCGTAGACAACGCCGCGCTTGAGTGGGTCGTCGTCCTCGGTGGCATACAGACCATGCATCGTGTTGACCACGAGGGGAACGCCAGCGAGACGACCCAGGATCCGCCCGTACACGCCGGGCTTCGGGTTGTGGGTGTGGAGCACGTCGAACTGCTCCTTGCGAAGGATCCTCCAGAGCTGGGCGGCTGCCTTCAGGTCATTGCCAACGCTCATCCCTCTCGTCGACGCGGTGAGCGCGACATGCCGTATTCCATCCTGCTCGAGCTCCTCGACCCAAGGTCCTGGCGCGCTCACACCGATGGCTTCTCCTCCAGCCTCGTTGACCGCCAGGAGTTGGGGCCGGACGAGAAAGCGAAGACTGAGGTCGACGGTGGTGAGGTGGGCGACTTGGAATGCCCGTTCGTCCGAGCTGTCAGGCATGCCGGCCCACAACCAGCCTGGCCACTGCTTCTATCGCCGCCATGGATGCCAGAATACGGCCCATGAATTTCCCACCCGGCATTCAGCAAACAGCCGCGTGAGCACGGGTGGTGTCCTCTTCCTGAACCCGAATCGGGCCGGGGGTCAGACGGCTCCGGTCGCATCCTGGATCAGCGTCGCCAGTTGGGCGGCCGCGGCCAGAAGGCTCTGGGGGAAATCGTGGATCGTCACCCCCGAAGGCATTCTCGAACCAGCGGAGGTCATGCGCAGGGCATCTGATCCGATCGCTCTCACAGGCCCACCGGGTCCCGCATCGCTGCGCCGCAAGGTGCCTACCACCGTCAAGACCGGGCTCAAGGACGTCCGAAAAGCCCTGGAGGCCCGCCGTTTCAGGGACGCGGGGCTCGAAGGGCCCTGGCAATCAGAGGACGTGCGCTTCATCTGGCAACGGCACGACCTCTTCCATGACGCAGGAGTCAGCGCCGCAAAGGCGCTGGAGCGCCCATTGGTCGTCTTCACGCCGGCTCTCATCGTCCAGGAGGCGGCCGGCTGGGGTGTGAAACGCCCGGGCTGGCAGGGTCTCCTGGAGCGGACCGCCGAAGCACCCTTGCTCAAGGCCGCCGATGTGGTCGCCTGCGGCTCGGTAGAGATCGCCGAGCAGGTCGGCCGGCTCGGGGTGCCCGAAGCGCGTCTCCTGGTGACACCCAATGGTGTCGATCCCGAGATGTTCTCGCCGGACCGCAAAGGCGACGACGTAAGACGGCAACTGGGGCTGGAGGGCCGCTTCGTGATCGGGTGGGTGGGCAGCTTTCGCAAGTTCCATGGCCTCGACATGGCGTTGGAGGCGATGAAGAGGATCGAGTCCGAGATACCCGAGGCCACGCTTCTCCTCGTCGGAGACGGTCTAGAGCGGTCACACATCGAGGAGACCGTCCGCGCTCTGGATCTCAAGAACGTGGTCATGACCGGAACCGTGGGGTACCTCGACATCCCCGAGCATGTGGCGGCGATGGACGTGGCGGTCATCACAGACCGCGGGGCGGGGTCCTTCCACTACTCCCCGCTCAAGCTCAGGGAGTACATGGCAGCAGGCAAGGCCGTGATCGCTCCTCGAATCGGCGAGATGGCCAGGTGGCTGGCGGACGGCGAGGACGCGGTCCTCGTCGAGAGCGGCGACACCGGAGGTCTGGCGACAGCCATCGTCGATCTCCATGAGCGGCCCGATCTACGGGCGAGGCTGGGAGAAGCCGCTCGTCGCAAAATCCTCGAACAGGCGACCTGGGACATCCAGCTTCTCCGCATCGACGCGGCGCTGCAGGGCGCCTCGAGTGCTCTGGCGTCAGAATGAGCGAGACACCCCTCGACGAGTCCCTCAACCCGATCTGGGTGCTTCTCTCAAAGGGGGAGAGCCCAAATCTATGGATGCCACCCACGGGCGGGAAGGACTGGGCGGCCTCGCTGGAGTCGGCATCGGCTTCCCTCGGCGACGGGGAGCTCATCGTTTCGGTGGGCCGGCCCCTGGCACGCTCGGCTCTGTCCCGCCTTTCTGGACGGGGTCGTCTATCGAGCAAAGGCCCCAGCCCGACGGACATGACTGATGCATTCGCCAGGGACCGGTTAGAGGTGGTAGCCACATACGGGCTCTGGCCATCGGCCCGTTCCCCCCGAATTGCCTTCCCCTGGGGCCACATTCACATGCTCTACTGGCTACAGACGTCTGGCGTGCTCGGCGGCGGGGGCAACAGGCTGTGGGCCAGGATCCTGGCCAGGTCGGTCTTGTTCACACCGGTCGCCGCTGCCATCGCCCCGGGCATCGCCTTCGTGGTTCGCCGATCCCACAGCGAAGTCACCGGATGATCGACGAGCTGACCGGCTACGCCAGGCAGGAATGGCTGTCCTGGTTCGGGCACTCCCCCGGATCGGTGGGCATTGCCATCGGGAGCGGAGGGCCGGCCCATAGGACGAGGGCCGCCGTGTTCGTGTTCGAGGACAGACGTACGCGTCCATCGGTTGTGATGAAGATCGCGTTCACCGACATCGAAGGGGCTTTTCTTCGACATGAGCACGGGGCGCTCGCCGATATCCGGCCCCTCTTGCCGGAGCCGATGCGCCGAACTGTGCCCCGAGCCTTGGGTCTGGCGGAGATCGAGGGAAACACCGTCCTGACGATGGAGGCGCTGGCCGGGCGTCGTCTTCTCGTCCCCGATCTCAACGGCTCAGGAGGCTCGCTACCCAGATCTTTGATGGGCGACTTCTACCGCAAGTCGTTCGAGTGGAGCAATGATCTCGCCGTCGCCACCAGCAGCACAGAGCGGCTCGACGGGTCACACCTCGCCGAGATCGTGGACCGGTACGTCCGTCTGGTCTCCCATTCCACCGATGTCGAAGGCAGGGTGCGAAGCTTCCGTGATGCGGTGGCCGGGAGTGGGATCACCTGGTCCACGTCCTGGCAACATGCCGACCTGGCCGTGGGCAACGTGCTGATGCATAGGGGCGAGTTGCGTCTCCTCGACTGGGAGCACGCATCGGATAAGTCACAACCCTGGTTCGATCTAGCCCAGTCCGTCGGGGCGACGGCGAGACTGGCCAAGCGTCAATCGGGCGCCGCCTCCTCCCGGGCCGCGGCATTGTCGGCTCTCGGTAGATCGGGTTGGGCCGGCCAAGTGCTCCGGGCCGAGATCGAAGGCGCCTGGGACAACCGGATGCCCCTCGGCTGGGCGATCGCGCTCAGCTCGATGGCCACCGCCATCCGGCAGGCAGAGGACACCCGAATGGGCGCCGAGGATTGGACCGAATTCGCCTCTTCGCTCGTCGCCGACAAAGAACTGCGATCGGAGCTTCCCTGGATGGTCCCCGACTGGTAGCCGACCAAATCGTTTTGGCGCGCCGATCTCGACCTATAGACCGGGATCGGCGCCAAAATCATTCTTTGGCGGCCATCCGCCACTTCCTCGCCAGTCGGAGGTAGGCAGGCACCTCGCCAAGCTCACGTTGGCGCAGCCGGCGGCGAGCGGTCCACAGACTTCGACGGGACCGATAGACGGCGAGCAGTGCCCGATCTGCGGGGGTGTCGAGAGCGACCGGTCCGGTTCGGCGGTAACCGTCATGGAACGAATCGGCCAACCTCGCCCTCGCTTCGTCGAATGCCGCACCCCTCTCTGAGGTTTCCCAGCCGATACGGCGCTCGAGATTGAATAGGAACCAGGCCACATCTCGATGCACCACATCGAGGGCCGGTGGAGACGGCTGGTCGATGATCCACGCCTTCCCGCCAGGTTCGAGCCTGACGTTGTAGGGGGCGAAGTCCCCGTACCGCCTGGCCGTCGAGCTGACGAGGTCGATGGCGTCGAGAAACCACGGCCGGACCATCACGGTTCTGGCCATCGCCTCGAGGTCCGCACGCATCGAAGTCGGGTCTGGAACCAGGTCCGCCACGTGGCTCTGGCTGTGGAACGATCCCAGGGCGTGGCCACAGGCCTCGATGACCGGTCTAAACGTATCCGCCGTGTCAGTGCCGGCGGCGCGGAGAAGCTTCCCAAGGTCCTCGCCAGGGACGTACCCGATGCATATGGAAGGTGGCGCCGCGTGCCAGCCCATCGGTGGGGCGATTTCGAGAGACGACCCGGCATCTGTGAGAAGCGTTGACAGGGCGATGAGGTCATCGTGGATCCTTCTTGCCTCCGTCAGGTCCCAATCTCGCCCCACTTTGATCAAGGCGATGGGCGCGTCGCCTTCGGGCGCGCTGAGCTCGTAGAACGTCGACGTGTGACTGACGAATCGGCCGGTGGGGACCGCCGTCGCCAATTCCCGAGCCGTATCGAAACTCTGTGCCAGGTCTGAGGCGACGGCCCGCAACTCGGTCTCAGTCAGCAGATCGGCTGGCACGCCTACTCAGGCCCGACCGCGGGCGATGATTGGCTCCAGCACATCGTGCCAATGTTCGACCGAGGCCTGCAGGGTGAACATGTCCATGCACCGCGTCCTTGCCTTCTGACCCATGGCCTCTCGCAGGGCCCGGTCGGAGACCAGTCTCCGAACCGCGTCCGTCATCCCGGGCTTGTCCTCGATGTCGACCAACAGCCCGGTCACCCCGTCCTCGATCACGTCCCGGGCCCCGGGGACTCTGGTCGCGACGGTGGCCAGACCGGAAAGCCCTGCTTCGATCAACACACCCGGCATTCCCTCACCTGGGGGGAGACTGGTGAAGACGAAGATGTCGTTCTCGGAGAGAAGCTGAGGCACGTCGCTGCGTCTGCCCAGCATCTGTACGCCTGCCTCCCCGGCGCGTGAGCCGAGCGATTGCTCCAGCGGCCCGTCTCCGACCATGGAGGCATCGAGGTCGAGATCATCCTCTCTCAACGCCGCGACCACATCGATGAACCAGTCCGGGCGCTTCCCTGGATCGAGATGGCCCACGAAAATGACGCCCGGCCGCCCGTCCCTACCCCCGATGTGAGGTGGGAAGTCGACCGGGTCCCGCGCGTTCGGGATAACCACTAGACGATCTTGGGGCACGTCGTAGAGCTGATTGGCCTCCTCGGCCACGTCGCTGGACACCGCGGCAACGATGTCGGCCCGTCGGGTG
Source organism: Actinomycetota bacterium (assembly GCA_032154885.1). Taxonomy (GTDB): domain Bacteria; phylum Actinomycetota; class Acidimicrobiia; order Spongiisociales; family ZC4RG35; genus JARDZU01. The sequence goes on along the minus strand of JALDXP010000013.1, from coordinate 11,502 downwards.
TAGTAGCCGTGCAGGGACCGATTCGCCTTCCGCTGAAGCGCCCGATGGGCGGTGCCGACTTTCAGATATACGAGGGGCAAGTTGCGCGGGAGGGCGATGGCGGCGTACTTGGCCGATTCGCCTCCGTGGGCCACGACCACTACCGGAGCGATCCGCTTCACCTCACTGCGGAGCCGCCGGACCACTCGCGGATCGAGGCCGAGACGGCGGAGCATCCCGCGGGGCACATCGAGCTCGACATCGGGTCGAAGCAGCACAGGATCTGCCCGGAACAGAGTCAAGATCTGATGCGACTCGCCTTCGGCGTTGAGGGCGTCGACCAGCGCTCGGGCATAACGCTGGGCGCCTCTCGCCAGGTCATAAGGGAGCACGTGGAGAACGACGGGCGGAGTCGGGAAGCCCGGCATCTCGGTCAATGACATGCACCGATGCCGACGTCTTTATATGTCGAGCCGGCTTCGGGGATGAACTCCCACTCGTATCCGTCGGCGTACAGGGCCAGTTTGAGGATCCCGAACGAATCGGTGTATCGGGCTTCGCTGTTCGGGGCGACCTGGTCGAAGCTGCGATTTCCAGTGCCTCCGGTTCCGGCGACGAACTCCCTGATCCCGGCGACCGGATCGTGCGTCCCATCGGGATCCTGGGGGGCAAAACGCTCGTAGTTGTGGTCGTGGCCGTTGACCACCAGATCGGCGCCGCCCTCGTAGAGCGCTGCGAACAAGGCGCTGACTTCAGCGACACCACCATGATCACCGGAGCTGAACAGCGGATGGTGCCAGTAGGCCAGCGTGCAAGCGGCATCGGATGCCTCTAACTCCTGGCGGAGCCATTGTTCTTGACGGGATCCCGCGTCACAGGGGATATCGCCGCAATTCGAGTTCAACACGAGAACCTGCCAGTCGCCAGCTTGGTAGCTGTAATAGCCCTCACCAGGTTGGCCGGCGGCCTCGCCGAAGTAGCCGAAGTAACCGGTGGCATCGGAGGTGTTGTAGTCGTGGTTCCCGGGCGCCGGCCGGGTCCGGTCCTTGTGCCGTCCCCAAGTCGGGTCATAACACTGGGCGAATTCCTCCGCCGTGCCGGAGGAATAGACGTTGTCTCCTGTAGTGAAGACGATGGCTGAAGGGTCCTGGGTGACAACGTCATCGACGAGGCCCGCCGTCACGGTGTCACCATCGTTCCCACAATCCGAGATGTCGCCGGCACCGGCGAGGACGACTGGCGTGCCTGTCAACTGCGCCACTGGCTCTGACTCCGTTGCCGCCGCCTCTGCCGAGCCCCAGTCGAGGATGAGGAGCGGTGCGTTGGTGCCGCTCTCGAGAGCGGCGAACTCGGCGCTGTCGTCGGATGATGTGGTGAGATAGAAGTCGTAGGTGCCTGGCCCGAGGACGACGGAGGTGAGGTCCACGTCCACCGTGGAACCCTCAGCAGTTCCCGGAGGAATGATGCCAACCTGGGCCCCGACCGCCGGAGCGTTCGCCCCTGTTGCATCTGCCTGGGTCCATGGTCCTTCGACCATGTGAACCGTCACTGCCTGCTCGGTATCCGCTACCACGAAAAGCCGCATCGTGACGGTGTGAAGCGTTTCGCCCTCGGGGATGTCACCCACGACGAAGCGAACCAGGGCCCGCTTGTTCTCGGGCGGTTCGTTCTCTATCTCGAGCACGTCTTCGAAGCCGTTGACCTCCTCCGGCTGGCCAGTGTTGACGGAAGTGTCCTCACTGGCCGTGACGGCAAGTTGGCCCGGAGCCATGGAGACGGTCGGTGAAGTGGGCGCCACAGCCGTGGTCGTAGGCGCGTCGACCGACGCAGGCGGCGAAGGGGTGGTGGTCGGGGCGGCCACAGGCTCCTGCGAAAGACCACCCGTGGCAAGGAAGCCGATGACCAGGCCGACCAGGATCGTGAGCACGACCGCCAGGACGATGATGATCGTCTGTCGGTTGTCCTTCGGTGTGGCGTCACCGCCGTTCATGTTTTCGCCGTTCATCTGCCCTCCGCATATTCGAGACGAAGGCCAGGTGCCTGCCCGGCGTCTCCTTCGAAGGCGACGGCCGCCCGCCGGCCTGTCCCGTCCGCGCTTACGACCAACCTCAGGCTCCCTCCCGGCTCCCAATCTGGCGACGCGACGACCTCCCTGATGATCGCCGACAAGTCCGGAGTCTGCTGAAGGACACCGCGCTCGTCAGCGTCCCATCCCGCGGGCGCCCAGGTCACGACCTCTGTCTCTGCGCCGCCCCCGTCGATGACACCTCGGATGGACAGGACCAGGTCGGAATCATCGACCTCGGCAGCCGTGAACTGGACGTGGGCGCTCCTGATGGCTGAGTCGGCGGACACGTTCAGTCCAGGGAACTCCATTGCAACCGTGCTGTCAGTGTCGAAAACGAGCGTGGTGCCGGCTTCCAGGGTCCCGTCGATCGCCAACTGCCCGTCTTCCTCCGCAGCCGAAACCGCGGCCCGCCCCACCGACCAGTTCGAGGGGGTGGTTGCGATGTCGGAGGGAAGGGGCACGTGGGGCAGGTTCGTCGGGCTGTCCCCACGCGGGTTCCAGCCGGTCTCGATGGCAAGAGCCGGATTGGGGCCTCCGGCCACGACATCCCAGGGAACGAGCTTGAAGTTCTGGTTCCCCGAATCGTTGTCCCCATCCTGCGCCACGAATAGCCCGTTGGGAAATCCGGCACCCAAAGGAGCACTCATCACATCTATGCCATCTGTGCTGCTGGTGCCGTCGACCGAAGCGGAGTCGACGATCTGGAAATTGGACACATGTTCATTGTCCCCGGTGCGGTTGTACGTTGCGTACTCCCCCGAGCCCTGGCTCGAAGCGATCAGATAGCCCGCTCCCTCGGGCCCGTAATAGATCGTCAGTCCCTCTACGTCGGCCTCCAAGGTCGAACCGACCTGATCGACGGGGACGCGGGAGGAGCCGCCACCCGGCTCTGCCTCATATTTCCAAATGCCGACGGTCTCCTCCGCAACGTACAGGTAGGCGAGGTCGTCGTCGGCGACGCAGCCCTCTGAGGTGCTCCCGATGGAGATGTCACGTACCTGGGTCGCGGTCACCCCGGCTGCACCTCCGTCGGAGAGTTGCCACTGGCGCACCGGCCCCGACCCGTCCGAGGTGACAAAGACGTAGAAATTCCCTGTCTCGCGGCTGTGATAAAGGCACACACCGAGAACGTCCAGACCGGTGGCAATCGGCGTGCCCACCTCGACGAGTTGGCGGGTCTGGGGATCGACTCGGTGGATGGTGATGGCTTCATCGTCCTGTTCGCTGGTGACCACGATGTCGACCTGCTGCCCGGCCAGGGGAAAGCCATGACGTATGTCGACGTTGTTGGGACGGATCCCGGCGAGATACTGGATCTGACGGCCATCGAGGTCATATACGGCGAGACCGCCCTCCTTGTCGGTTCCGATGACGGTCGAAAGCGCCGGGTCCGTGGGGTGGAGCCAGATGGCCGGGTCGTCGGCCGCATCACCGCTGCTGGGAACAGGATCGGTTTCGACGGTTGCGGTGACGTCAGTCGTTTGTGCCTGGGCCGGCAGCCAGGACTCGCCCACCATCACTGATGCCACCATGACAGCGACGACGAGCGCGCTCAGAACCCGCGGGCTCCTCCTCCACATGGATGGGCATGTTAATGGTGCCGGCCATCAAGCAATTCAGAAGGGGGCCGGTGCGCTTTCTTCCGGCTTGGCCACCCGGGTTCCGACGTAAATCCCCACGCCCAGGGCGATCAGGTAGCCGGCGACGATGACGATCAGGGCCGGAAGCATGTCATCGAACCGGGCTGCGATGCGCGAGCAGATCACGACCAAGATGAACTGTGGGATCGAGGCCACCACAGCGCCCAGCCAGTTCTGCCTGACCTTGGCGACGAGGTTGGCCGTGCCGGGACGAAGCCGAAAGATGATCGGCTCGAGCAGGAGCAGTCCCAGGCACGCCGCCGATCCTGCGATCGACGGTGGACGGCCGCCACCACCGGCCGCCGCCACCCAGAGGAACGCACCCACGGCCACGAAGGAGCCCTCCATGCCCAGCGAGACGGCCACCTTGGGCCAGGCGAGAAGTGTGATGGGCAGAGCAGCCGCCATGAGGACAAGAGCTTGTTCGGTGTCGGGAACGGCGGCAAAGGTGCCGAGTACAGCAAGGGTGAAGTAGATGACGCCGAGCCCGAGGCGTTGGTTACGTGTCTCGAAATCGTTGATGAGGAATCCACCGACCGGGATCAGCACCACGATCAGAACCCGTACCCAGGTCAGATCGGTGACCGTCGCACCGAAGCCCAGCCACACCGAGCCAGGCACCGCAGCCAGGATCTGCACCCAAGCCGGAGCCCTGGTCAAACGCACGATCAGGACTCCGAGGGCAATCGCTGCAAGGGCGGGTACCGCGGGCCCGAGTGGCTCCGCCACCAGGTACAGGCCACCAATTGTGGCGATCGCGATCAGCAACCCGGCGATTGGCATCGGGGGCCGATATCGCCCGGTCACAAATCGAAGACCCCAGCCCAATGCCAGCGCCAGCACACCTAGGCGCAGCCCGGTCGTGAAGAAGCCCGTCTCGAAGAGAGCGAGGAGATCGGACACAAGCCGATTCTAGAACGGGGCCCTCAGGCGCAGCCCTGCGGATATCTCACGTGCTGGTCACCGGCCACGCCCTCGAGTACCACCACCTCCCCGTCGCCCGGTGGAGTGAGACGGACGTCAACTTGCTCATGGTCACCGAGCCCGAAATGCGCCACAGGTGCCACTCCCGACGAGTAGCCCTGAGTGGTTGTGATCTCACGGGCGCCGAGCAACGCCGACGTATCCCCCGCTGCGCCCCCCTCGTAGACCTCTATCCGCCAGCCGAGACCGGATCCCAATTCGTTACCCAGGGAAACCTCAAGCCAGTGGCCCGACGCGGTCTCGTTGCGCAACATCAGTGAAGGCAGCGCCGGATCGAACTCCACCAGAAAGACGTCGAGTCGCCCGTCCCGGTCGACGTCCGCCGTAGGCCCGGCGACCCAGTACTGAGAGCTCCCCAGACCCTCTGGAGCGCTGAACTGGGGGATATCACCGTTGAGACCTGTGTGCCGGAACACAGCGGGCCGGGTGCCATCCGCAGCTGAAGCGGTCGTGACGAGGTCGGGCCAGCCGTCGTTGTCCATGTCGTTGAGCTCGACGTGGGGGCCTTTGGTCGGAAGCCCCACCAGTCCGGCCGCCTCGGTCACCTCTTCGAACTGAGCATCACCTCTGTTGAGGAATAGACGCACCGGGACCTGAGCCCCATCGTCGATTGTGCTGTTGAAATGGTGACCGACGGCGATGTCCAGCAGACCATCGCGATTGACGTCCGCGATCGAGGCGCCGGTCACCAGATCCTCGTCACCTATCGGCGGCCAGGCGAAAACAGAGCTGTCGGCCTGGCGGAAAGAATCGCCCTCGGCGATGAATAGCTGATTCGACCCCGCCACGAAGATGTCCTGCCGTCGGTCCCCCGTGAGATCGCCCACCGCAACCCCGAGGCCGACGATGCCCTGGGACAGGCCCGCCGCCGCGGTGACATCCGTGAAAGCGAGGTCCCCTTCGTTTCGGAGCAGGACACTCCCGCCCTCGTCGGCCGTGATGAACAAGTCGAGCAGGCCATCGAGGTCGTAATCGAGAACCGCAACCGACCGGCCGGCAAATTGGGTGGGGAGCCCGGTTCCGGCCGGGACCAGAGAGCCCCCGTCGTTTCGCAGTATCTGTGAACCTGGCGCCGAAGGCTGGTCGTCGTCCCAGTTTCGGGAGACGACCAGATCGAAATCGCCGTCCCCGTCCAGGTCTGCGGTCGTCCCACCGCTAGTCCTGGCGAACATGTCTGGGAGACTCTCGTCGGCGGCGAAGCTGGCATCAGACGACAGGAGCAGCTGGTCCGGGGCGGGTCCGTCGGCGCCCCGCGCCTGATAGACCTCGGTGTCCCGATCGGCGAACGTGCCCATGAAGAGGTCGGGCCGAGTGTCGCCGTTGAAGTCTCCCCACACCCCGGCATGCCCGTACATGCCGACCAGAGGTGTCACCATGCCCAGCGCCTCGGTCTGATCGGAGAAGCCAATCGCTGTCTCCCCGCCCCCAGGCGCAGCCGTCCAACAGGAGAAGCTCCCGCTTTCAGCGACGGTGCCGGCGGTGCCTGAGGAGGTACCTCCCGGCTCTGCCTCCGCCCCACTCGTGGCGGCAGTGCCTGCCCCGCCCCCAGAGGTGCAGGCAGTCAGGACGACCAGGGCCGCCACTGCCAGCGACCGGCGACTCACGGGAGATGGATCACGAGGAGGACAACCTCCCCGAAGCCGTCGTCCGCGCCGAGGGGCCCGGCGTTGGCACCCATGTAGATCGTGTCACCAGCGGGTGAAACCGCCATGCTGAATGTCCCGCCGAGTCGCAGACCCAAACCCTCTTCGGCCAGCGGGTTCAATTCGGCGAGCACCGTCTGCTCACCGGTCGTGGTGTCGACACTGGTGAGGGCGCCACCGAATGCCCAGGCGTCCCCGTGCGCATCAGGCATGAAGAAGAACCGATCACCGGAGGGGTGAATCGCCATGGTTGCTGTGTACTCGGCCGGATTGCCGAGGCTCTCGATCGACCCGTCTGGATTGAGGACGAAGAACGCGTCGGGATCCCGGGTGACCGCGAACACCCTTCCGTCCTCTGCCGGCGTAGTCGAGGCCCTGAGCCAGTCACCCGGCATCTTGTGGGGGTGAGTCGTCACCTCGTTGGTTGCCGGGTCATAAACCGACAGCTCACCACCGCCGATCGAGTAATAAGCCCGCCCCTCGCCATCGACCATCACATTTCGGAAGCCGGAATGCGGCGACGACGGGCCTTCAAAAACCACTTGCTCACCCACGACGTCGTAGACGAAGAACGGGCCGGCGTCGACGTTCTGAGCTTCCGCTATCGGGTCGATCGCCTCGCCGTATACCAATCCCAGGTCCGCCGACCCAGCCAGCGATGGGATCCCGTGCTCCGGGATGGGGACTCCCAGCGCAGCGATCGTGCCCTGGTCAGGATCGAGTCGGAAGAGATAGTCCCCGGTGTAGGACGACCCGTACTGGAGGTCACGGTTGGTGCCCCAATAGGAGGCGAAGTAGACCTCACCACAGGGACCGGCGGCCATCTGGCCGTGGACCTTGCCGTATCCCCACGCTCCCGGAGTGTGCTCGACGTAGGAGAGGAGGTCGCCAAGGGTGTCCAGCGACCCGGTCGCCGGGTCGTATTCATAGACGAACGAGTTCCCATCCGGGCCGAGATGGTCGCCTATCGCAGAGACGAAACGGCCATCGTCCAGGGCGATGCCCTGTCCCCACATGGTCCAAGGATCGCCCTGGTAGTCGGGCCGCGGGTACACCGCACCCTCGACTTGGATCCCATTCACCTCGCCGAGGTCGACCAACTGGGCGCTCGGGCCACCAACGTATGGTTGACCAGGTGGGACGGCGCACGAACTGTCCACAGCACCGGTGACAGGGGCCGACTGGCCCGTCTCAGGCTGTGTGGTCGATATCCGCCCCACTGCGGTGGGCGTCGCCGCTTCAGGGGAGTTGGGATCTGTGTCCACTCCGCCCGCGAGTCTGCTCCCGAGAAACAACCCACCGGCCAGCGCGACGGTCAACCCCCCGACGACCAAGACCCACTTCCACGCCCCCACAGCATGCCCTCCGATCCCGTCTTCCTGACCGGACGATAGTGCGTTCTGCATATTGTTTGACCACGGAGGGCGGTTACACTCTCCTTTCGTCTAGGGGGCGGACACGCAAACCGTGGTTTACTTGATTCGACGCCGACTTCATTCGATGCGGCGTCCTGGGGCGCTGAGGGGTTTCACAGGAAAATGAGCGAACGCGATCCGAGTATCTCGGTCAAAGACCTGACCAAGGTCTACGAGCCCTCGCCTACCTGGATGAAGCTCCTCGTGAAGAGCAACATCAAGAACGCAGTGGTCGCGCTCGACGGCATCAGCTTCGAGGTTGGGCCCGGTGAGATCTGCGCCGTGGTCGGCCCCAACGGCGCTGGCAAGACAACGACATTCCGCATCCTCCTCGGTCTCACCACCTCATCTACCGGGACGGCCACCGTGGGTGGATACGACGTCCAACACGAGTCGGTCGCAGTGCGACGCATGGTCGGCTGGATGCCTGGCCAGGACGTCAGCTTGCTGGGCAGGCTCTCCTGTGTCGAGAACCTCCGCTTCCACGGCCGTCTGCAGGGACTCAAAGGGGAGGATCTCAAAGGGCGGATATACGACTCCCTGGCCAAGGTCGGCCTCGCCCATGCCGCCGAGCATTCCGTGTTCGCCCTCTCCTCCGGGATGCGGGCACGACTCCAACTCGCCCGCGCCATCCTCCACAGCCCGAGTGTCTTGATCCTCGATGAGCCCACTGGCGCCATCGACCCTGTGGCTGCCCACGAGCTCCTCGGCCTGATCATCTCCATCGTCGAGGAAGAGCGGCTTGCCTGCATGATCAGCTCCCACCGTCTGGAGGAGATCGAAGCCCTCCACTCACATGTCGTCCTCCTCGACAAGGGGCGGATTCGGTACGACGGAGACCTCGACGAGTTGCGAGCTCTCGTGGACCGGGAGCAGCTGGAGATCGAGTTCGGATCCGACGAGAGTGCCCGTCAGGCACAGAAGCTCATCGACGCCGCCGGTCTCGGAGAGTCGATCTCCGTCGAGGGATCCCAGCTGACAACTGTCCTGACCTCATCCGAGACGACCACCGGCGACGTCCTCGCCGTCCTCGAGACGGTGGTACCGGACGTGGTGCACCTCCAGGAGGTGCAGCGACCGCTCCGCGACATCCTCGCCGACATGTATCGGGAGCACGAGGCGACATGAGCGTCGAGACCAAGGCCCCCGAATCGGCGGAGCACGGGCGTCGCAAGAAGCGGCGCTCACCGAACAGGCCCACCCCTTCGATCGCGGTTGCGTTCCTCCGAATGGATGCCATCGAGGAATTCAGCTACCCCATGTCGCTCATCCTCAGCGAGCTGGGGACGGTCCTACCCGTGCTGGTCTCGTTCTTCATCGGCGGCCTGGTTGGTGAGTCGGCAGAGGTCGGTGACGACTATTTCACCTTCGCCGTACTCGGGCTGGCGGTGTCCGCGGTTCTCCAGGGCGCCTTGAGCGGGTTCGGCGGCAACCTGCAACGAGCCCTGAACCGGGGCTCGCTGGAGATGCTATTGGTTGAGCCGGTCCCGTGGACGTTCCTCCCCTTTGCGATGAACATCTGGCACACCATGATGGGAGTGTTCGAAGGCGCGATCATCCTCGGTATGGGCGCCCTGCTCGGCGCGGAGTATTTGGCCTCGGGGTGGTGGGAGTTCCTGGCCCTGCTCGTGCTAGGGATATTCGCTTGCACTGCGATCGGGATCGTCTCTGCCGCCATCCTCATCATCTCGAAGCGGTCCAAGCCCTTCCTCACCCTGTATGGCATGGCGGCCTCATTGCTAGCCGGTGCCGTGTTCTCGGTCGATCAGCTGCCCTCATGGCTGAAAACCTTGTCCTGGGCCATCCCCCACACCTATGTCATCAACGCCAGCCGCGCTGTGCTCATGGAGAACCCGGGCACGTTCGTCGTCCCGTTCAGGCTTGCCGTTATCGCCCTCCTCGTCTTCAACGTGGTGGTGCTCACCGGAGGTCTCTGGCTGTTCTCCCGCTCGCTCGAGTACGGGAAAAAGATGGGCATGCTGAGCGGCTATTAGGCCAGCCCGTGCCCTTCGACCATAGACCCGACACCCCTGGAGCAGATGTGCTGCAGAGGGCCCTTGTCGCCCTGGCGGGCAAACACTCGATCGACGCGGAATCTCTGACTTGGTCGGTGGGCGACCGCACCGACCGCAAACGCTCAACACTTTTCCCCTTGACCTTGCGATCCTCCGCCGGAACGGTGGCGACGGCCTGGTACAAGACCCCGTACTTCCCGCCGGCAGAGCAAGACTCCCGACATCTGGGTCGTGCACGCCAAGCCCTCAGTCGGGGCGACGAGATGGCGCGACGTTTCATGGAGCTCGCCGGCGAATCCTCTCTCGCCATCAACGAGACGCTGGCCTTCGACGAAGACACGCTCGAGGTGGTAACCCTCGGGTTGGAAGGCGAGCCCATGGGCAACCCGTTGCAGTTTGCCTTTACCGGCAAGAGTCGAGCGAGGGCCTTGTCCGCTGCAGCAGCAGTAGGACAGGCGGTCCAGGTTCTCGAGAGTTTCCCCCTACCCGAGCCTGGCCCAGAGCTGGACCGGATTTGGAAGGAGACGGAGCGGAAAGTCGAGTCCATCGGGCCCCTGCTGCCAGAGGCCGATCGGAGGAGTCTCGAGACGCATCTCGGCGGGCTGTTCGACATGGCCTCAGCCGACACCCGCGGAGTCACCGTCTCACACGGAGACCTGAGCACCGGGAACGTGATAATGATGGAGGACGGCACCGGTTTGATCGACTTCGGCTGGATACCCCAGCTTCGTGGCTTCGACCTCTCCCGATTCGTTCATCGCCTCCGCTACACCACGACGTCGTTCCGTCCCTGGACCGAGGCTCTGATTGAGGCAGTGACCGAAGGCTATGGAGACACCGATGCCGCCTCCCGGCCCGGATGGCGGTTCTCGGAGATGCAGCGCTTGATGGGCACGATCCAGCGTCTCGAGCGAAAAGGTGAAGGGGGTCGGAGATCGGCCGGGCGCGCTCTCGCCGAGATCCGGGCGGGGCTCACATGAAGCCGTTCCCATTCTTTTTCGGGGCCAACGGCTCGGGCACGACGTTGCACCGAGCCATCTTCGATTCTCACCCCGACCTCGCGATACCGGGTGAGGCCCGGTTCGTCGCCAGGCTGGCGAGTCGGTACCGGGAGAAGGGATACAACACCGAGCGGTTCCTGAAGGATCTGGGCAAAGACGACCGGTTCGAGAACTGGGGACTCGAAGCTGATGACGTCGAGATGTCTCTGAATGACCCACCGGCCGGGGACTATCCGGAGGCGGTTCGCCGGCTCTACGGCCGATACGCCCGCCTGCAAGGCAAGACCCGCTACGGAGACAAGACCCAGAGCAACATCCATCATCTGACGCTGCTCGCGGACCTCTTTCCTGAGGGCAAATTCGTCCATGCCGTGCGAGACGGACGGGACGTCGCCCTGGCCCACACCGACGGCACCAAGATCGAACAGGTCGCTGTCTCCTGGAAGCGCCGGGTCGACGCCGGGCGGGTTGCCGGAGAGTCGCTCGGTCCCGACCGATACATCGAGTCCCGATTCGAGGAATTGATCGACGACACCGAGGGCTCCGTTCGCAGGTTGTGCGACTTCCTCGATCTGCCCTTCGATCCTCGGATGCTCACCTATTACGAGCGAGCCGGTGACATCGTGTCGACAACCGCGGTACCCGACCGGCACAAGGACATATTCCTCCCCCCGACCAAGGGTCTGCGAGATTGGCGACGCGAGCTGTCCGACGACCAGGTCGCCCGATTCGAGGCTCTCGCCGGGAACCTGCTGGC
>JALDXP010000012.1:0-23121 GCA_032154885.1 Actinomycetota bacterium | reverse complement strand
GCCGCCCTCTGGTCGACGAGTACCGCCGTCCAGAAAACGAGCCCTACGACTTCTATATGGGCCAGGACTCCCGGGATCACAACAAGGTCATGTACCCCGGGATCGTCGACCAGCTCACCAACCCGGCTGCTCGTCTCGGGGACATGGATCAAATGGGTGTGGACGTCCAGGGACTCGCCACTTTCGTTTCCGAGTACCACTACTGGGCACCCGCCGATCTCGCCGCAGAGTCGGCCCGTATCCAGAACGACAACGTTGCGTCTGTGGTGGCCGAGAACCCGGACAGATTCGTTGCTCTTGGCGCCACAGTCCCGCTTCAGGATGTGGACCTGGCGATCAGCGAGATGGACCGGGCCGTCGACGAACTGGGATTCAAGGGTCTCCAGATCGGGGGCACCATCGATGGGCTCAACCTCGACGAGCCCGGCTTCCGCCCGTTTTGGGCAGCGGTCGAGGCCAAGGGGGTCCCGGTCATCCTTCACCCGAGTGGCTATCCGGAGGGCCAGCGTCTGGGCAGCTACTTCTTGACCAATTGCATCGGAAACCCGTTGGAGACGATGGTGGCTGCAACTCGGATGATCTTCAGCGGGCTGTTCGAGGAGCACCCCGGGATCAAACTGGTGCTGCTCCACGGTGGCGGCTATCTCCCGTTCTACAGCTCGCGGGCGGATCACACCTGGAAGGTTCGGCCCGAGACCCGTGTTGCGATCCCCGACCATCCTCCGAGCCACTACATGAAGAGGCTCTTCTACGACACCATGGTCTTCCAGCCCCTGTACCTGCGTCATCTGATCGAGATCGTCGGAGTCGACCGGGTCATGCTCGGGACCGATTACCCCTTCGACATGAGTGAGACTGATCCGCTCGGCCTGATCCGCGCCACTGAAGGCATCGCTGATGCGGACCGGGAAGCGATCTCGGGCGGTAACGCGGCGAGAGTGTTCGGGCTGGGCTGACCGGGTTCTCATTCCTGGGCGGGCTCGTATCGATAGTTGAAGAATTGTGGTGCCCAGCGGGCGATGGCCAGGGCGCCGACGATGCATGCGAGGCCGCCGGAGACAACGCTGAACCGGATCGAAGTGAGCTCGGCGACGATTCCCGCCTCCAGATCGCCGAGCCTGGGCCCACCTGCCACGACCGCGGTGTGCATCCCCGACATGCGCCCGCGCATCTCGTCAGGCGCGGTCAACTGGATGATGCTGCTCCGGAAGATCGCCGAGACCACATCGGCGGCGCCGGCGAAGCCCAACATGACCAGAGCGATGGTCAGCGAGTCGGTCAATCCGAACACTGCGATCGAGATGCCCCAGGCGATGACGGCCATGACAGTCGCCCGCCCATGGCGACGCACCGATCCGACCCACCCCGAAGTGACCGCCCCGACCAGGGCCCCGACTCCGGGAGCGGCGTAGAGGAGCCCGACCGTGAATTCGTCACCACCAAACACCTCGGTGCCCATGGCGGGGAACAAAGCGGTGGGCATCCCGAAGACCATTGCATTGAGGTCGATCAGTAGGGCGGCCTGGATGACTCGCCGGCCCTTTAGATACCTGAAACCCTCCTTGACCGAGGAAAGCTCGAGCTTTCTCCCGCCCCCTTCGGTGGCGACGTCGGGGACGTGCCGCATGAGGGCCGCCCCAATGAGGAACATCACCACCTCGATCCCATAGGTGAATGGGAGCCCCGCCGTCGCGATGAGAAACCCGGCGACTGCGGGGAGGGCTGCGGCGGCTGCCGTGGTCAGCGTCTGATTCAGCGCCAAAGAGGCGGGGAGGAGGACACGGCCGACCAGCCCGGGCAGGATGGCGTGGCGGGCCGGCGAATCGATGGCAGAGACACCGGCGTTGATGGCAACAAGGACATACACCGGCCAGATCATCGGTGTCTCGGAAAGCGAGTTCCAGACCAGCCCGGCCGCGGTCATCGCCAGGGTCAGCTGGGATATGACGAGCAGCCTGCGGCGATTGATGGCGTCGGCGAGGGCACCGCCGACCACCGACACCAGGAGCAAAGGCACCAGTTGCGCCAGCCCGAGCAATCCGACGGCCAGGGTCGAGTCGGTGAGTTGGAAGATCTGGACTGGTGCCGCGACGACGGTCATCATTCGGCCGGCATGCACGAAGAACATCCCGGCAAAGAGCCATCGATAGCCGGGGACCTGACGTAGTGGCGTCACATCCACCACCGCCAGCCGTCCCCAATTCCGCAGCCGATCCCTCAACCGATCATCCTTCCCTGGCCTCGCCCGTGTGACCGTCGGGAACACCCGGGAAGCTGACCTGTTGTCTCCTCATTCTATGGGGTCATTCGAGGTCGACCCGAAGCGTCTCCGGCACCGTCCGCCACAGCACACCCGCGCCGATGAGCCCTACGCCGGCGACAGCGATCGAGGCGGCGCCAAGGGACACCAGGGACGTCACTGCGGCCACCAACAACGGCCCTCCTGCCGTCCCGAGGTCGCTGACGAGACGCCATAGACCGAAGAACTGACTACGGCCCGTTTCGGGTGAGAGATCTGAGCCAAGTGTCAGATTCACCCCCGACCCCAAACCATTGGCAAGGCCCAACAGGAGGCTCACCAGGAACAGGCTGGCGAAATCGGTGGTCAGCGGGATGAGGGCCATTCCCAGCGACAACAGGATCAAACTCGGGACCGCCACCCATTTCCTCCCCTTGGAGTCCATCAGCATCCCGACCGGGTAGAAGATCAGCATCTCGATCCCCGAGGAGGCCCCGAAGACGAGCGAGATCTGGCTGGGGCTCAGACCGAGATGATCTCCCCACAGCGGGATGACCGCCTGACGGGCCGTGCGCAGCACCTGGAACGTCACCGCCACTAAACCCGCCGTCCCCAATATCCGTCGATGGTCGCGGATCACCTGGCGCATCGAGACTGGGACCGTCGCCACCGGTGCGGCCCGTTCGGGCTCGGGGGCAAGCATGAGCGTGACCGCCGCCGCCACCGCAAGAGCCGCCTGCATGAAGAAGGGTGCTATGAGCCCAAAGGGGATGATCAGGAGTCCACCGATGAGCGGGCCGATGAACTGACCGATTCGCATCGTTCCCCCCACCATCGACATGACCCGGCCCCGATGCGGCAGGGGAGTGGCCTCGGTGGCATAGGCGAGCCGAGCCAAAGCCCAGATGGACCACGCTCCCCCCATGAGAAAGACGAGGGCTGCGAACACAGGGAGAGAAGGCCCCAACCCGATCCCGAGCGCGACGACGCCGAGACCCGCTGTGGCGATGAGCATCGCCCACCGCTCGCCGACCCGGGCGACGAGCTGGCCTGCGGGAAGGTCGAAGAAGAGGGTGCCGATGCCGCGCAGGGCGACGATCGCACCCGCCAACGCGGGCGATGCTCCGAGCTCGAGTGCGACCAGGGCGATGACCGGAGTTGCCGCGCCCTGACCAATGGCGAAGAGGATGCCGGGGAGGTAGACGGTGCGGGTGAGGGAGGCGACCCGAAACTGGTTGTCTCCGTTGGGGGTATCGCTCACGCCGGAGCGGTGCCAATCGCCCCGCGCACCCACTCCGAACTGATCGGGTGATGATTGACCACCGCCCCGGTGCCTTCCAGGGCGTGCTCGATGGCGGAGGCGACGGCAGCGGCGGCGGGGATGGCGCCTCCCTCGCCGGCTCCCTTGGCACCGAGCGGGTTGGTTGGTGATGGGGACTCGGTGTGGACCTTGATGAGTGGAGGCATGTCGACTGCGGTCATCAGCCGGTAGTCCATGAACGAGGT
The DNA here is from genome assembly GCA_032154885.1 of Actinomycetota bacterium. Taxonomy (GTDB): domain Bacteria; phylum Actinomycetota; class Acidimicrobiia; order Spongiisociales; family ZC4RG35; genus JARDZU01. Next base: position 19,376 of record JALDXP010000012.1, on the reverse strand, counting down.
CGTCAGAGGTTGGCCTTCCTCGCTGTACTGGATTTGCTCCATCAAGGCGTTGCCCAACCCGTGGGCAACACCACCGTCGATCTGCCCGTCGACGATCATCGGATTGATGATCGTCCCGCAGTCGTGGACCACCACATAGTTGGCGACCGTTATCTGACCGGTCTCGGGGTCGATCTCCACCTCGGCGATGTGTGTCCCGTATGTGTACGCCAGGCCGTCGAAGGGCAAGACCCGCTCCACCGAGAGCCCAGGCTGCTGTTGGCCTTCGGGCAGCGAATTGCCCTGCTTTGGCTGCAGCCCCGCAGCCAGGTCGCCGAGTGGGATTTCGGACCCGGGCTGGCCGACCACCATCGCGACGCCGTCGGTGAGAACGATGTCCTCGGCCGATGCCTCGAGTCGCTGTGCGGTCAATTGCTTGATGGTTGCGGCCAGGTCCCCGGCCGCCAGATGCACCACTGAGGCGGCCGTCTGTCCGGTTCGACTGGCAACAGTGGCGATCCCATGTCCATAGGCGGCGGTGTCGGCCCCGCGCACCCGCACCCGGACCGGGTCGACTCCGAGATGGGCGGCACAGATCTGGGCGAAGACAGTGGCGTGCCCTTGTCCCTGGGATCCGGCTCCGGTTTCTACGAGCACATCGCCGTTGGTCAGCACCTCCACCCGTGCTCCTTCGTATGGCCCCAGACCGGTGTCCTCGACGTAGGAGGCGAGGCCATATCCACGGAGCATCCCGTTGTCAATCGAGGCTTTCCTCCTTGCCTGGAATCCGGCGATATCGGCCGCCGTGAGCGCGGTCTCCAAAGCCGCCTGATAGTCGCCGCTGTCATAGGTGACCTTGCGGCCATCGGAGGCGAGTATGTCTACTTCGTAGGGCAGGTCGCCGGCAGGGACGAAGTTGCGCCTGCGCACCTCGGGGCGGTCGATCCCTTGCTCACGGGCAATGGCGTCGATCAGCCGTTCGAGGGCGAAAGCTGCATTGGGCCGGCCCGCACCCCTGATTGCCCCGGTCGGGGTGGCGTTGGTGAAGACCACGTCCACGGTTGCGTCCAGCGCGGCGACGGCGTAAGGCCCGGAGAGGAGACGCAGGGTGGTCATCGGCACCACGATCCCGTAGGGCACGTATGCCCCACAGTCATGCGTGAGCCTCGCTCGCAGGCCCAGGATGCGTCCCGCACCATCGACGGCCGCCTCGACCAACCCGCTCTGCCCACGTTGCTGGTTGGTGGCGACGAAGTGCTCTCTCCTCCGCTCGATCCATTTCACCGGTCGTCTCAGTTCGAGGGCTAGGGCCGCGACCACATACTCCTCGGCATATACGGCCGCCTTGGGGCCGAAACCGCCTCCGACGTCTGGGGCAACGACTCGCAGCTCGTCGGGGGAGAGACCCAGGTATGCGGCGAGGTGAGCACGGACCGTGTGTGGGGCTTGGCTCGAGGTCCAAACCGTGAGGCGCCGGTCGACGTCGTCCCAAGCGGCGAGCACCGCCCGCCCCTCCATGGAGGCGAGAGCACCGCGATGCTGGTCCACCTCGATCGACACCACCCGCTCCGCATCGTTGAAGGCCCCCTCGACGTCTCCAAAGCCGGCAGCGAGCGTGCTCACCAGGTTCGACCCGGAGTCGTGGTGTGCCGGCGGTGAGTCAGCGTCGAGCGCTCGACGATGATCGATGACGACTGGCAGCGAGCTGTACTCGACCTGTACGGAATCGGCGCAGTCGACCGCCGTAGCCATCGTCCCTGCCACCACCACCGCGACCGGCTCCCCGACGTAACACACCTCTCCGACCGCGAGGGGTGACGCCTGGATCGATTGGGCGATGAGCGGCGACGGATACTGGTTTGGCATCGGCCGGTCGAGGCCGAGGTCTGAAGCGGTGTACATCCGCCCCTGGCACACGTCACCGTCCATCGCGATCGAGTCGATCAAGGCGTGGGCCTCGACACTCCGCACGAACACGGCGTGGACCATCCCGGCCATGGCGATGTCATCGACGTAGCGGCCTTGGCCTGTGATCAACCTCGGGTCCTCCACCCGGCGCAGGGCGGACCCGATCACCTTTCCAGCCCGCCCAGGTCCTCCAGGTACCTGCACAATGCGGCAGCGTCGAAGTCGCCGAGACCCGCCGCGCTCGACGCCTCGTAGACGGGGACTGCGGCGTCGAGCAGAGGAGTCGGCGCCCCAACCGACCTCGCAAAGTCCCTGATCAATGTGGAGTCCTTGAGGAGGATGTCGAGACGCGCCGCGGCGGGGTAGTCGTCAGCGACCATCATCGGCCCCCGTATCTCGAAGATCTTCGACGATCCGACCCCGTCCTCCATCACTTCCTGGACGAGGGCAGGGTCGAGCCCGGCGGCGATGCCAAGAGCGTGCGCTTCGGCGGCGGCGAGACCATGCACGGCCACGAGCAGATTGGCGACGTATTTCATCTTCGACCCGTTGCCGAACTCGCCCAGGTAGTGCGTGGAGCGGCCGATCGCATCGAAGACCGGCCGAGCTTTCTCGAAACCCTCGCGGCTGCCCGAGGCGAAGACGACCAGCGTGGCGTCGGCGGCCTGGAGGCCGGTCCCCGACAGCGGTGTGTCGAGGAGGTCGACCCCTGCTCCGGCCAGGACGTCGCGGGCAGCAACCTTGTCCGCGATCGGGAAGGTGCCCATCTCGAGGCAGACCAAACCGGGCCGATCTTGCTCCGCGATCTCGGCTGCCACCGAAGCCAGGGCGGCGGTGGTGGGCAGGGAGAAAATCACCAGATCGGATAGAGCGGCCATCTCGTCGGCCGATTTCATCGGCTCACCGCCGAAGTCGGCGAAGATGGAGACCCGGGCCGGGTCGACGTCGAAGCCCAGCACCTCATGATCGGCTGCGATCAGATTTCGAGCCATCGCCGAGCCCATCACCCCGAGCCCGATGACTCCAATGGGCTCAGTCATCCTCATCTCCCTGCAGGAACATGGTCGACACGACGCCAGCGTGTCCGTCCACCGCCACGATTTGCTCACCGGGCGGGAGGCTCACGCCGCACACGGCGGGGATCCTCAGGGCGCGTGCGGACTCGAAGAGGTGGGCCGCGGCGCTGCCCGATTCTGTCACGAGGCCGGCTGCATCCCAGAGCAAGGGGGCCAGGTTGGGTATGGGCTGAGAGGCGACGATGACAGCGCGTGGCCGGTACTTCGTCGCTAGCCCGTCGGGAGGGTATTTCTCCGTCGACACGCCGGCCCCGATCCCCGGAGCGGCACCGACACCGTGATGTGGGGTACCGGCACCGAGGACGACTGATGCGACGAATGGCTCCCATCTGCCGATCCCGCGTCTGGGGGCAGGGTCATCTCGCTCCAGTCGTTGTGTCAGGGCCCACAGCGCCGCGGCGGGCTCCGGATCGGCGGGCCGCAGGTTCCCGACGACTTCCAGGGCAGTAAGAGGATCAGGCCCGAGCAGGGTGGTCATGCACGCTCGAGCCGCGGCCAATGCTTGTTCAGCGGGAAGCCCCCATACGTCGGAGATCAGGCTGTCACGCATCTGGTAGGCGAGGCGTACGGCATCGTGGGGGAGGGTCCCTGCATATGGCTCGGCGGTGGGGAGGCCGCCCAGGGCCCAGGGCAGGACGAGCTCGTTTCCCAGGCGGCTCCCGGCCCTGATCACCACCCGGGCGATGGGCGCGAGACGAGGGTCAACGGGATGAGCCCGGGCGTCCGACGGCTCCATCGTGACCTCGCCCTCGGCCAGTTGCATCAGCCAGACCCGCTCGTCGAGCCCCCATTCGCAGCGGTTGGCACCCAGTGACGCTCGTGCACGGTGCAACGCGTCGGCGATCTCCTCCAGGGTCTCCACGCCGAGGAGGTCGACCAGCTCGTCACCTACCCAATTCCCGTCCTCGCCACGTGTTGCATCCAGCCCCGGGCTCCATCCCTGGAGGAGCCCGGCGGGTGAGCCCTTCACGCCGATCACCACGATCGATCCGTCCCCCTCGATCATGGCGGTCCCCCCGGCCACCGGATCAAGGGCGGGTTGGATCAGGACCGCCATCGGGACCGACCCGGGATCGACTCGAGCTGCATTCTGACGCTCCAAAGCATCCACAGAGAACGCCGAAGCCCAGCATCCCGTGACGGCCCGCGGCAAGTCCGTCGGGGACAGGTCGAGATACGAGGTGAAGGCGCCAGACCACTCCCCCGAAGATTCGATGATCGTCGAGGAACGGGCGACCAAAACGTCGCCGAGTCGTGCCCCGCGCTCGACCAGTTCGTCAGCAAACGGGACCGGTGCGGCGGTCAACGCCAGCCGGGCCCCGCCGGAGCCGCGGGTAGCCAGCATCTCGACTCCGAGCCGCATATGGGCGAGCGAGCCGACAGCGTCGACCACGAATCCGGGCAGAACCGGAAGCCCAGCTCGCCTGGCCGTGGCAAGCATCGCGGCCTTGGCCCCGACCCTCGTGGGGTCGAGGGCGGCCTCATGGTCGAGGTCGTGGATCAAAGCCGGTCAGATGACCGAGATGATCTCGTGTGAGGCGTAGCTGGAGACCATCTCGATTCCCGTGTCAGTCACGTAGAGCATCTCCTCGAGACGCACGCCGTGATCGTGGAGCTTTCCGTGTTGGGTCTCGAGGGCGAACGTCATGCCTGGCTGGATCTCGACCGGGTGGTCGAGCGACCAGATCCGGGATATGACCGGCGGGTCGTACTGGGCGAGACCGAGCCCGTGGCCCCAGAAGTTCGCCGCGGCCTGGTCTTCCTCCTCGTATCCCCACACTTCCTTGGCGGAGGGCCATTTCGAGGCGACGTCGGCGGTGGTGACTCCGGGGCCGGTCGCTTCGATGGAGTCCCAGAGCCACTTGTGGGCCAGGTCGTAGGTCTTCTGATGCTCGTCGGTCGGTTTGCCCCCGACGCAATAGGTGCGATAGACGCACGACTTGAAGCCGTTCCAGGTGAGGGCGGCCAGGTCGACGATCACCAGCTCCCCGGGGCGGATCATCCGGTCCGAGAAATTCCTCCAGTTGGGCCATGCGTTGGGGCCCGAGGAGACAATGACGTCCTCGACGTCCTCCATGCCGGGCAGGGAGTAGAGCTTCTCGAAGCCGAAGGCGGCCACCTCGTTCTCAGTGAGCCCGGGCTTGATGAAGTTGGTGATCTCGTAGTGGACGTAGTCACAGATGGCGCCAACGATGGAGAACGCCTTGATCTCATCTGGGCTCTTGATGGCCCGGGCCTCCATCATCGGAGTCATGCCGTCGGTCCAACTGATCCCGCGCTCCTCGAACTGCTTGATCAGGTTGATGTCGATGAAGTCGACGCCGAGCGGCTGATCCTTGACACCCGCCTCCTCCAGATCGTTGAGCAGCGAGTTGACGAACTTGGTGACCTGCTGCTCCGCGGCAGGGCCAACCGCTCCCTTGATCCATGAGTATGAGTAGCGGATGTTCTCCTTCGGGATCCAGGGGTTGTGAACTTCGAGGTGGAAGCCGATGTCGCCCTGCTCGTAGACGATCGGTGGCTTGCCGGCGGTGAGGACGACGTAGCGGAGACCCGGCTTGAGACGGTTCCAGCCCGGGGTGAGGGTCGACGAGACATATCTCATGTTCTCGTCGTACATGAGGAGGAGGGCTCCGAGACCGTGGCGCTCCATGGCGGCATGGGCCCGCTTCAGCCTCCAGTCACGCACATTGGCCCAGTTGATGCCCTCTTTCCAGTCGGTGCTCAGCCCGAAGAACGCTTCTCTCATCCCTAATCATGCCTCCGTGGGTTGCTTGGTCAGTCGACCCTATCCGGGATCACTTCGCGGACGATATCCAGGAACTCTTCGTCGTCGAGGAGCCCCTTCTTGGCCAGGGAGCGGCCCTTGACCTCGGCCAGGATGGCCTCGATCTCCTTGGTCTCGGCGTCGTGAATCCCATGAGCACCAAGCCAGATCGCCACCGAGTCGAGACCGGAGCCCTTGCCGAGGACGATCTTGGGATCGGCCTGGCCGACCAGCTCAGGGCGGAAGGGGAAGGGCTCGAGAAGTTCGTCGCCAACATTCTTCACCCAGGTGGCGATGATCCCCGATTCGACGTTGTAGAGCATGTCGCCGGTCACCGGCCGGTTGGCGGGCTGAATGACCCCGGAGACATCGGCCACCAAGCGGGCGATCTCGGTGAACTTCGTGGTGTCGATGCCGGTGTCGATGCCGTACATGGTGAGCAGGGCGAGGACGGTCTCTTCCGTTGGCGCGTTCCCGGCCCGTTCCCCGATCCCGCTGACGGTGGTGTGGATCACCGAGGCGCCTTCGGCGACGGCGAGTGCGGTGTTGGCCACACCCATGCCGAAGTCCATGTGGAAATGAGTCTCCAGGGGGACCGCCATCCTCTCCCGGACCCGCTGGGTGTAGTAGCGAATGGCATGCGGAGAGGTCACGCCGAAGGTGTCGACGAGGGCGATATTGTCGACGTGCCCTTCGGTGGCGACTTGCTCCAGATCGTCGAGGAGCTCGGTCATCGTGGCCCTGGTGGCATCTATCGGGAAGAACGTCACTTTCAAGCCGTTCTCGTGGGCGTACTTGGTGGCCTCTACCGACGCCTCGATCGCCTTCTCCACTGGCCAGCGGTAGGCCTTCTCGATGAGATGATGACTGGCCGGCACTTCCATCACGACCCCGCTGACCCCGCAGTCGAGGGCCAGCTCGACATCGGGGACCATGCAACGGCTGAAGGCATATATCTCGGTGGGGAGGCCTTCCGCCACCATTCGCCTGATCGCATCGGCATCGGAGGGGGAGACAGCCGGGAGACCGGCTTCGATGCGATGGATGCCGGCCTCGGCCAAGGCGGTTGCGATCCTCACCTTGTCGTCAGAGGTGAACTCGACACCGGCCTGCTGCTCGCCGTCACGGAGGGTCACATCGTGGACCTGGACATTCGATGGGATGGAGAACCCCTCGGTGACCTCGGGCAGGTAGTTCCAGGGGCTGGAGAACCACAGGTCGGTCTTCCAAGGCTCGTGGTCCATTTGTCTGCTCCTCACCCGTTCGACAGGACGATCCTGCATCATATACGATCGAGAATCGACCAGAGCAAACAGGATCCGCCCCGGCAACGGGCCCCGGTGTCAGGATGAGCCGGAAAACCTTGTGGATTGGGGGCTACGGGCCACGTCAGAGCGCCCACGGCGACGGTCTCGACGCCTTCAAGCGTGCCGTCGAGGAGGGAACCGAGGGCGACATCGTCGTCGACGTCACCTGGAACATCATGGACGACGGGCGTCCCAACACCGATCTGTTCGAACTGGTCGAGGCGGGGGAGATGTTCATGTGCTACTTCTCGTCCAGCTATCTAGGGGGCCGGGTGCCGGAGCTGAACGTGTTGGAGACCCCGTATCTCTTTACCGACCTCGCCGCCGCCCATCGTGCCCTCGATGGCGACCTCGGTGACGCGCTCGCCACTGCGGTGCGGGCCTCCACCGGGTTCGAAGTCCTCGGGTTCTGGGACAACGGCTTCCGGCACATGACCAACCGTTTGCACCCAATTCGCACCCCGAACGATTGTGTTGGGATGACGGTCCGTCTCCAGCCGAACACCATCCACGAGGAGTTGATCCGATCGTGGGGGGCCGTCCCGGTGGCGGTGGAGCTCAGTGCAGGAATCCAGATGATCTCCCGTCTCGAGGTGGACGCCCAAGAGAACCCGCTGGCCAACACGGTGGCCTATGGCGTCGACCGGGTCCATCGGCACATCACGATGACCGGTCATCTCTACGGGGCAAGAGGTTTGTTCGCCCACCGGCCCACCTGGGATGACTTCGACACCGATCTTCGACGGGTGGTGTCAAAAGCGGCCCGCACCGCCATCGAGGTCCAGCGACGAGCTGCCGCGGACATGGAATCGGCGCTTCGGCTGCGATTGGAGAATGATGGAGTCGAGTTCGTGGATTTGACCGACACGGATCGATCCGTGTTCATCGAGGCGTCGGCGCCGGCTATCGCGTTGGCTCACGGAGGGCTATCGGAGGACCTATTCGAGCTGGCGCGTTCATGAACCACGACTTCGACGGTCGGATCGTGGTGGTTACCGGCGCCGCAGTCGGCATCGGCAAGGCCACGGCGATGGCCTTCGGCAACGCGGGCGGCACCGTCTATCTCGTCGACGTCGACGCCGAGGCTGGTTCGGCCTCGGCTGGGGCGATCGCTGGTGCCAATTTCATCCACTGCGACCTCACTTTGGAAGGCGAGGTGGCAGCTGCTGTCGAAGCCATCGACCAAACCTCTGGCCGAATCGACGTGCTGGTGAACAACGCCGGTGGGTTCCCCGAAGCGCTCGGGCTGGAAGACACCTCGATCGAGGAGTGGCATCGGATTCTCGACGTCAACCTGACCTCCGTATTTCTGATGACGCGTGCTGCTCTTCCTCTGTTGCGCCGGTCGGACGCGGGTCGCATCGTCAACCTCGGGTCTCTGGCCGGTCAGACAGCGGGTTGGCAGACGGCGCCGCCCTACGTCGCAGCCAAAGCCGGGGTGCATGGTCTGACCCGCGCCCTGGCGACCGAGCTCGCCGGCGAGGGCATAACCGTGAACGCCGTTGCCCCATCGGCCGTGCTCACTGAGCGCATCGCCAGGCTCCGCGATGAATCCGAGCTAGCCGCCACCGCTGCAGCCATTCCCCTCGGCCGGTACCAGTCACCGGAAGAGGTGGCCGAATGGGTCCTGTTCCTCTCCTCGTCCGCCGCGGGTTTCATGACCGGTCAGACCGTGTCGGTCAACGGCGGTAGGTTCATGGCATGACACCTGGGAGGGGCTTGTGGCCGAGCTGATCCGATTCGACGAGGCCGATCCGGTGGCACGCGGGGACGGGATCGAGAGCGTCCGCCTGACCCCGACACCGCTCGAGGGCCAGCGGTTCACGATGGGTGTCACCAGCTTTCCTCCGGGGACCAGCATCCGTCTCCACAGCCACAACACAATCGAGCAGGTGACTGTGCTCGAGGGCGAGGGCCTCGCCGAGTTGAACGGTGAGCAGATCGAGGCCAGGCCCTACGACACGACCCAAATCGCTCCCGGGGAGTGGCACCGCTTCATCAATACCGGGGCCGGGACGATGAGGATCCTCTGGGTCTATGGGAGCACCGAGGTCACCCGAACCTTTGCCGACACCGGGGAGACCGTGGACCAATTCGAGCGGTGAGATTCCAGTTCGAGCGTCTCGTCGCCTTCGCACGAGACGTCCTGGTCGCCGTCGATGCCCTACCCGAGCACGCCGAGGTGACCGCCCGCCGGCTGCTCGAGGCCGATCTCAGAGGGCGGACCGGTCACGGCTTGATCCGGATCCCCCAGTACGTGATGAGGATCGAGGCAGGCGGCATCGATCTCCGTCCCGAGATCTCCGTCCTTCGGGAGACCCCCGTGAGTGCGCTCGTCGACGGTGACAACGGGTTGGGTCAGGTCGTGATGACGCTCGCCGCCGAGACTGCGATGGTCAAGGCCACCGAATCGGGCATGGCATGGGTGGGCACGGTCCATTCCAATCATGCCGGCGCAGCCGGCGTGTACACGGTGATGGCGGCTCGCCGGGACCTCATCGCCCTCTACGTCGCGGTGGCCAGCGCCAATGTGATGCCCCCCTGGGGCGGGCAGGAGAGGTTGCTCGGGACCAACCCCATCTCGATTGCCATCCCGGCGGGCGAGGGAGATCCCTACGTCCTCGACATAGCAACGACCGTCACATCTCACGGCACGATCAAGGTGGTGGCCCAGGCCGGCGAGCAGATGCCCGAGGGCTGGGTGGTCGATCTGCAGGGCAACCCCATCCTGGACCCGAATCGGGCCGATGAGGGTTATCTCATGCCGATCGGTGGCTACAAGGGGTCCGGGCTGAATATCGGTCTCGGCTTGCTCGCCGGAGTGCTCAACGGCGCCGCGTTCGGGGAGGAAGTGATCGATCACCGCAAGGTGCCGGGACAGCCCGCCAACACAGGTCAGGCGATGTTCGTGATGCGACCCGACCTGTTCAGCGACCTGGACGAATTTCGGGCCGGAATGGATCACCACCTGAGCATCCTTCGCGCCGCCGGCCCACCGGGGTCGGTTCGGCTCCCCGGCGATGTCGCTGCCGAGCTCGAGACGGAGCGATCAGCCGAAGGGATCCCGGTAGGCGAAGTCCTCCTCGGCCAGCTTCGCGATCTCGGAGCGCGCTTGGGGCTGGAGGACCGCCTCAGCTGACCAGATCACGCAGGTGGCGAGGCCATCGACCACCGGACATGGCCCGGCGTTATGTCGGCCACCGACCCGCAGCCGATGTTGGCCATGGTGCTGCTGATCTCGTGCTCCAGGATCTCCAATGTGCGCTCGAGTGCCTTGTCGCCACCGACCGCCAGTCCCCAGCACTGGAGACGCCCGATGCCGACCGCCCTGGCACCGAGGGCCAACGCCTTGCAAACTTCTGCCCCGCGCGTGAAGCCGCTATCGACTGCGACCTCTGCTCCCGGGCCAACGGCTTCGACTACCTCGGCCAGAGCCTCGATGGTGCTGAGACCCTGGTCGACCATGCGCCCGCCGTGGTTGGAGACGTAGACGGCGGCTACGCCGCAATCGACCGCCTCCAAGGCGTCCTCGGCGGCCATGACTCCTTTCACGATGACTGGCAGCGCAGTGTGGGCACAGAGCCAGGCGAGGTCGGGCCAGGTGAACGTCGCCCGATGGGCGTAGTCGAATCCATGCCGGTTCAGACTGTCTGTCCCTTCTGCTGGGACTGCCCAACCGAAACCGCTCTCGATGCTCCGGTCACGTCGTCCGATCACCGGCGAATCCACGGTCACACATATCCCGGCGAAACCGGCCTGCTCCGCTCTCTCGGCGATCTCGCTCATCCAGGGTCGGTCACCCATGGGATAGATCTGGAAGAAGTGGCGGCCGGGCGCAACGGATGCCACCTCCTCCCACGGGGACGCGGTGAGCATCGCGCAGAAGGCTGACGTTCCGCGCCGGGTTGCTGCCTCTGCCGCAGCCAAAGCATCTCCAGGGTCGTACAACCCCAGGGCGGCTACTGGGGCGAGCATCACCGGGACGGTGAGCGGCACTCCGACGAACGACGAGCTGGTGTCGACACTGCTCACGTCCCGCATCACGCGCGGGACCAGGGCGAGGCGGTTCAGGGCGAGGGAGTTGCGTGTCATGGTCACGCCCTGACCGGCACCGGCGGCCCCCCATTCATACGGCCCCGGTTCGACCGACTCACGAGCGCGAGCGATGATCTGGTCGATCGTCACAAGGTCGTCGAAATTGGTGGAGCTGGTCACCGGCGCCTCCGCCATGTCCTCAATAGACCACTTCCACCAGTCGCCGCTCCCGAGCAGATCGCTCGATGGCCTCACAGACCTGGGCACTGCGCAGACCGTCCACACCGGATGCGTTCGGCTCCTCCCCGCTCAGGACCGCATTGGTGAAGGCGGCGAGGGACAGACGGTGGGCCTCGGGGGCCGGATAGCGCGTGGTGGTTTCGCCTGCATCGGTGAGGATCGCCAGCTCACCGTCACTGCGTGACCGGGTGAAGGACCTGCCCACCATACGGCCTCGGGTCCCATAGATCACGATGTCATTGAGAGGGTCGCGCAACGTCTCGTTGGCGTTGTACTGGACCATGGCGCCATTCTCGAACCGGAGCTGGATCAGCGCCAGCATCTCGACCTCTCCCGAGCCAGGCGCCCGGTCGAACATGGCCATCACCTCCACTGGATCTGACTGCAACAGGACCCTCAAGAAGTCGAGCCCATGCACACCCACGTTGTGTACCGAGCCCAGGCCCGCCATTGCCGGATCGGCCCGCCAGTTGTCGTAATGGCGCGGCCCCGATGCGACCTGGAGCTGGACCGCCCGGACAGCGCCGATCGTCCCCTCGGCGATGAGACGGCTGACATCTCGAACCCAGGGGAGATGGCGGTTGTGGAAGTTGACCCCCAGCGAGACACCCGCTGACTCACAGGCGTCGAGGGCGCGCCTCGCATCGGCGACGTTGTTGCCCAGGGGCTTGTCACACAAGACGTGCTTCCCGGCACCGGCGGCAGCCACCACCTGATCGGCGTGGAACAGGTTTGGAGTTGCGATGAAGACCGCATCGACTTCGTCATTGGCCAGCATCTCGTCATAGTCGGTGTATGCGAATCGAGCCCCGAACTCCTGCGCGAAGTCATCGGCTCGACCCTGATCCCGACTCACCGCGGCCACGAGATCGCACGCTGGCTCGGCCACCATTGCCGGCGCCATCGTGGTTCGCACGATGTTGCCGATGCCAATGATCCCCCAGCCGACCGTGTCGGTCACGACAATCCCAACACCCTGGCCGGGTTCCTGCTGAGGATTGCCTCCTTCTCTCCGGCACTCAGGTCGGGGAGGCCCTTTACCCAGTTGACCGCGTCGTGCTGCACCATCGGTGCTGGATAATCGGTGCCCAGGACAACGCGGTCGAGGCCGACTGCGTCGATCAGGAAGCGCAGGGCGGGCCCGCTGTACGTGCAGGAGTCGTAGAGGAACCGCCTGAGGTATTCGCTGGGGGGCATCGCCTGGGCGAAACCGTCGGACTGTCCAAACGGGGGGATGAACCCTCCGCCCGAGTCTGGCTCCAACGCTCCGGCCACCTTGTCCATCCGGGCCACTCCAAACGAGGTGAATCCGCCCCCATGTGCCAGGTAGGGCCTGAGCTCGGGGCAGTGGTCGAGGATCCCGCCGAACACGAGCGTGGCGAAGACGAGCGCCCGCTCGGTGAGGTTGCCGACCGCATTGCCCAGCTTGTACCGAGTGATGCGGTGACTGACCACTGTGTCCCCGCCCTGATGAAAGAAGACGATTGCTCCCAGCTCCTCGGCTGCGGTGAAGAAGGGGAGGAAGTCAGGCTCGTCATATGTCCGGCCCGCGACGTGATCGCTGATGATCACGCCTTTCAAGCCGAGGTGGATGATGGCCCGTTCCATCTCGGCGATGGCGCTCGGCGGATCTTGCATGGGCAACGTGGCCAAGCCGGAGAACCGGGCCGGGTGCGCTGCCACGATCTCTGCGATTTCGTCATTGCATTCCCGGGCGATCCGCCTGGTCACATCCAGCTCGTTCCCGTATTGGTAGAAGCCGACGGTGGGGGTGACGACTTGCATGTCGACACCGAGGGAGTCCATCTCGGCGAGACGCTGGTCGAGCATCTTGTCGAAGCCGCCCAGACCCAGCTCGCCGGCGACCGCGTCGAGACCGTGCCACTCACCATGCTCCCTGATCGCCTTCTTGTACCTCTCCGGGGTGACGTGGGCGTGCATGTCGATCACGGGCATTCGGGATCGATATTACATTATGCATTCTACCGAACCGATCGGGGGAGATCCCATGCCCGAGCTGATGAAACACCGTCTCCAACGAGGGGAGCGGTTGGTGGTGTTCGCCGTGGGGCGGATGTTCCATCACAACCTCGTCCACTACCTGGGGATGGCGGGTGGTTTCGACGGATTCTGGATCGATGTCGAGCACGGCGGTCTCACCACCCATGACATCGAGATCGCGGCCACCGCCGGGATGGCGCACGACCTCGATTGCTTTGTCCGGGTTCCCCCAACTGACTACGCGACGGTCACCCGCTGCTTCGAGAGTGGCGCCACCGGGGTCATGGCCGCCCAGATCAAGAGCGCCGAAGAAGCCGAGGAGTTCGTTCGCTGGGCCAAGTTCGCCCCGCGGGGCCGACGGGGGCTGAACCCGCTCGGATTCGACGGGAGATACGGCACGATTGCACTCGCCGAGTTTGCCGAGCAGGCCAACAGGGACACCTTCGTCGCCATTCAGATCGAGACTGCTCAGGCGGTGGAGGAGGCCGACGGGATTGCCGCGGTCGACGGCGTCGACCTCCTCTTCGTGGGACCATCCGACTTGAGTCAGGCAGTAGGCGTGATAGGCGACTTCATGGGTGAGCCCTCGATCGCCGCGGTTGACCGTGTTGCGGCCGCCTGCCAGGCCCACGGCAAGCAATGGGGGGCGGTGACACCGAACCCTGAGTACGCAACCATGCTGATCGACAAGGGTTGCACTCTGATCTCGCCGGTCAACGACGTAAAGCTGGTGACCACAGGCCTGGCTGCGATGAAGGACAGCTACTCCATGCTCTTCACGTAACGGGATCCACCCATGCCATGTGTGGGACGCTCGGTGTCAATTACGACCTGCCATCGAGCTCGAAAGCCTCGAGTGGCAGGCTGATGTGACGGTGCTGGATCTCGATGGCCCGATCGGCCTCGCCACCCCGAAACGCATCGAGCAAGGCGAAGTGATCCGCGATGGCTTTTCGCCGGATTTCGGGATGGAGTTGCTGTGCCTGGGCAACGAACACTCCACCCGCTTCTTCCAGCGAGAGCAGGACACCGCTCAAACGCCTGCTCCTGGTCGCCTTGTGGAAGATGGAGTGAAACTGGATGTTGGTCTGTACCCAGGAACCCAGGTCTTCTTCCTCGGCGAGTTGGGTCGCCACCTGCTCGGCCTCACTCAACTCTTCCTCTGTGATCTGCGCTAGAGCCCGGTGGATGGCGAGACCCTCCAGCGACCGACGCATCTCGACTATCTCGACCATCTCGTCCCAATCGGGCATTCGCACGGTGCCGATCCGATGACTGTCGAGGGTGATCAGGCCCTCGCTGGCTAGATCCCTCATCGCTTCCCGGACCGGGGTGGTACTGACGTCTAGCTGTGCGGCGATGTCGGTCTGGACCAGGTGCGACCCCCCGGGGAGGTCACCACGCAGGATCGCAGTCCGCAGGGCATCCCGGACCAAGTCCACAGCGGTGACCCGTCGAGAACGCGCGATATCAAGGCGGAGCCGGTCCTCCACGTCCTGTACTATACCGAATATAGAGCGTATGATCCTGACGCTTCCGGAGACCAGGAGGGAACCATCTCCAGATACGCCAAAGGACCATTCGCCGTCGACTGGGAAGACCGCTACGACTTCGCCCAGCTTCGACGGCAGCGTGTCACCAAGGCCCATGAAGCTCTCGCCGGCTCGGATGCCGACGCTGTCCTGGTCTGGAAGGACGAGAACGTCCGCTATCTGACTTCATTGCGTGCCCAACTGATAGCCGGCAAGACCACATCCTTGAATGGCGCACTACTCACTGCCGATGACGATCCGGTCCTGTTGGGATCGGGTGGCGAGATCGACAAGGCCAGATTCGGAATGAGCTGGATCGGGGAGGCACATGCCGTCCCAATCATGGAGCAGAGGGAGCTGGTCGATGGGTTCGTCAGGGACATACTTATCCCGCTCCTCCAGTCCAGAAGTCTGACCACGGGTCGACTCGCGGTCGATCAGGCCAACATCTCGTTCATCGACTCGATGCGGGAGCATCTCCCCGACCTGGAGCTGGTGGATGGCGACACCGTCATGCAGCAGGCGAGATGGATCAAGACCGACCTCGAGGTGGCCGTCATCGAAGAGGCGTGCGCCATAGGCGACTCGGTGACTCAGCGCGCCCTCGATGAGACGCGGGCGGGCCGTCGCGAGCTCGATGTGGCGGCCGACGCAATGCAGACGCTGTTCCAGCTCGGAGGGGAGATGGCGCATGTGATCACCCCGTTCGTCGCAACAGGCGAGCACATGTCGCCTCCGCATCGTCTCGCCACCGACAAGATCATCCGCAACCAGGACCTCTGCTTCATCGACATCGGCGCCATGTGGAACGGGTACTTCGCCGACATCGGGAGGACCACGATCGTGGGAAGACCCTCGCGGGAGCAGCAAGACATCTACACCGCTGTCTACGAAGGGTTGATGGCCGGCCTCGCAATGATGCGGCCGGGCAACACCAATCAAGACTGTGCCGACGCCATCATCGGCAAGATCGCCGAGCACGGCCTCGCCGACCATTTGTTCAGTCTCTTCATCGGGCACGGGATCGGGATGGGTGCCAACGAGCCGCCGTACATAGGAGAGACACTGCCCGGCGCCACCACATACGCGTTCGAGCCCAACATGGTCTTTGCGGTCGAACCACTGGTGTGGGTGCCCAATGTGCGCGGGGGTGGTGGAGTCCGCCTCGAGGACATGGTTCTCATCACCGACGGCGAGCCGCACCTTCTCTCCCGCGTCGAGTACGAGGAGCGTCTTCTCGTCTAGGCGGCCAGAGCCGTCATCACTTTCTCGACGATCGTCCTCGCCACGCGATCCACTGATTCGCGGGTGTTGCCGGCGACGTGTGGAGTGAGGAGCAGGTTCGGGACAGTGGCGAAAACCGCGGCCGGCTCCGGTCCCAGCGGTTCTGAGGCGAAAACATCGAGAGCGGCGCCTCCGAGCTTTCCATGGAGCAGAGCAGCCGCCAGAGCGGTCTCGTCGACGATGCCGCCCCGGGATGTGTTGATGAGGACAGCCGACGGCTTCATGCTCTCCAAGGCTGGTGCGTCGATGAGGTGGCGGGTGTCATCGGTCAACGGCACATGGACGCTGACCACGTCGGAGTTGGCGAGAAGGCTCTCGAGGTCGACACGACGAACTTGTCCCCAGGCCGCGTCGTCGGCGGGCACGAAGGGATCGTGGGCGATGATCTCCATTCCCAATCCGGCAGCACGGGTCGCCACTTGTCGTGCGATGGAGCCGTAGCCCACGAGTCCCATGGTCTTTCCCATGAGCTCGTGTCCGAATGCATGCCCTTGACGCGGCCACTCCCCGGCGATCATCGACGCTGTCATCCCGTAGACACCTCTGACCACGACCAGCATCGCCCCGATCACATATTCGGCGACCGACACCGAGTTCTCACCTGTCGCGGATATGACCTGGACTCCCGCTTGCTCACAACCATTCATGTCGATGTTGTCCAGACCGACGCCGAGTCTCCCGATCACCCGAAGATCCGGTCCTGAGGCGAGCAACTCGTGGTCAACTCGGGTGCGATTGCGGGTGAACAATGCTTCCACTCCGGACATCTGATCGAGCAGCCGGCTCCGATCGGTGCAAAGGTCGGGGTCGTACCCGACGTCGTGAAGTGTCCGGAGCAGTTCCAGATACTCATCAGGGAGGTACTCCGACACCAGGATCGTGCTCATGCGCTACTTGCCGGACCCGGACACAAGCCCGGCCACCACATATCTCTCCACCCGGGTGTAGACCAGCACGAAGGGGAGCACGGTCAGCAACGTGAAAGCAGCCTCGGCGGGGAAGTTGGCCAGACCCTCGATGCCCTGCATGAGGTAGAGCTCGAAGGGCAGGGTGCGTTTCCCGGGTGTGCTGGTGAGCACGAGGACCAGGGTGAACTCGTTCCAGGCCTCGCGGAAGGCGAGCACCCCGATAGTGATCATGGCAGGGGCGGCGAGGGGGACCACGATGTATCGGAGACGGGTCCACAGTGTTGCCCCGTCCACATTGGCCGCCTCCTCGATGTCGCGGGGGATCTGTTGGAAGAAGCCAACCATCAGCCAAACGGCGAGCGGGAGCAGCATGCCCGTGTAGACGATGATCAGCGTCGTCCGTTTGTCGAGTTGACCGGTCGCCACCGCCAATCGGTAGATCGGCACCATGATCCCGAGGCTGGGCACGAGGCGGGGGAGGAGTGTGAAGAGAAGTAGGAGGTGGCGGCCCCTGAATCGGAACCGGGCGAAGGCGTAGGCGGCGGGCACCCCGATGGCCAGGGTGAGGAGAGTGGTGCCGACTCCCACGACCACGCTGTTGACGAAGGATGTGGTGAAGCTCTCGCTGGAGAGGACTTCGCGGTAGGCGTCGAGGGTGGGATCTCTCGGGATCAGGCCCGGCTCGGAGAAGACGTCCCCCTTCTCCTTGAACGACACCGACGTGGTGACCACGAAAGGAGCCACGGTCCACAAGACGAGCGCGATCAGGGGGATGGCGAGGAGGACCTGCCGGATTCCCCGGCGGAACCCGCCTCCGGCGCGCCGCTTCTGCTCCGGTGGCCGGCCGGTCACTGCTTCTGCGGCCACGTCGGTCATTGCTCGTACTCGTATCGTCGGGCCACGCCCACATAGGCCAGGGTGAGCACGGCGTTGAGGATGAGGATGAATGTGGCGATGGCCAGGGCTTGATTGAATTCGAGGGCGCGGAACGCCACCGTGTACATCTCCATGGCGAGGGTCTGGGTGGCCAGAAGGGGCCCACCACCGGTCATCGCTAGCACCACTCCGAGCCCGGTCAGGGTGGAGTAGCTCAGCCAGACGGTGCTGATCACGAGTTGTGGTGTGAGCAGCGGGATGGTCAGAGATCGGGCCCGGGTCCATCCCGTCGCCCCGTCCACCAACGCGGCGTCGAGATAGGACTTGTCGATTGTCATCAGACCGCCGAGCAAGACCAGGATCGTCAAGGGGAGATCGGTCCAGACCTGAGTCACGATGACGACGAACATCGCCAGCCCGGGGTCGCTCAGCCATCCCAGGCCATCGAGACCGAAGAACTCGATCACCTGATTGACCGCTCCAAACTGGCTGTTGAACAAGAGCCTGAACATGACCGCGGCGGCGACATTCGAGATGATGTAGGGCGCCACGGTCACCGCCCGCAGGAAACGAAGCTTCCCGACCACCCGGAACAGGGCGAAGGAGAAGACCAGACCGAGGACCGTCCCGAGGATGAGGGAACCGAACACGAACACTGCCGTTCGGTTGAGTGCGTGCCAGAACTCAGGCCCGGAGAACATGGCCGCGTAGTTCTCGAAGCCGACGAATTCGACCGGTGCACCGAGACTGGGAGCCCTGAAGAAACTCTGCCAGGTCCCGTAGATGACGGGGAAGCCGAGAATCGCAGCCACCAGCAGGATGGCCGGCAGGCTGAAGATGTAAGGCGTGGCCTTGCTGTGCCCGATCAGGGCGTTGCCGTCACGGCCTCCATTGCCGCCCGTGTCGGGGCGTCGGAGCAAGCGTCGCGCTCGGGTGATCGTGGTCGCGGTCATTCAGACGCCTCTTCGAGACACCGCTCCGAGCATGGCACACCCACGTTCACGAGGTCGTGAACGTGGGTGTGTCTGCCACGACACTGGGGCCGGGTCAGGGCGCCGTTTCGTCCAGCTGTGGCTGGTACTCGGCTGCAAGCTCCTCGGCGGTCTTCTCTGTCCCGACGACGATCTCGCCGAACATCTGCTCGAGGATGGCCTCGACTTCCCCTGCGTTCTCGCCGACGGGGGTTGGACTGCTGCTCAGATAGGCCTCCTTGACCTCGTCGGTGAAGAAGGGCCAGAACTCCTGGAGCCGGGGGTCATCGATCGCCTCGGTCTGGCGCATCGGCACTGACCCGTTGCCTGCCGCCGCGACCAGGTTCTCGGTGTCGGCGATGTAACGGAGGATCAATGCGGCCGCATCCGGGTTCTCCGACCCGGCCAGGACCGCCCAGGTACGGGCCGCGTTGAGAGCGACGCCGCCTTCCGACACCGGGACCGGGGTCAGGTTCCAGACGTCCGGGTAGG